>CANRKE010000025.1 GCA_947631135.1 uncultured Bacilli bacterium
TAAATTAAGTATGAAAAAAATACAACAACTAGAAAAGAAAATTGCTGTTAAATAATAATTATAATATTACAATTGTTTAATTATTGACATTAAAAATACACTATGATACAATTTAGTCAATTTAATGGAAGTGATAAAATGGTAAAAATTGTAGACAACTTAAAAGATGCAAATGCAGTAACACATAGTGGAACATTTCATGCTGATGATATATTTTCAACAGTATTATTAGAATATATATTTGATGATTTATATATATTTAGAACTTATGAAATAACAGCTAAAAATGATAGTAGAATATATTATGATATTGGGGGAGGTAAGTTTGATCATCACCATAATCATAATAATAAAATGAGAAACGAATTTATACCATATGCATCATTTGGATTATTATGGGAAGAATATGCTAAAACGTTTTTAGAAAAAATTGGTTGTAATAATATAGAATATGTAAGTAAATATGTTATAGATAATTTAATAACTTGTATAGATGCAGTTGATAATGGAGTATTCTATAATTGTGATATGTATAATATTTTAGATGTATCTAAGATTATTTCACTTTTTAATCCTAGATATGATGAAGAAATTGATAGTGATACAAAATTTATTGAAGCTTGTAATTTTGCAAAAATTATATTTGATAACATTGTTAATAATGGAATAAGTATGGCAAAATCCAAAAGTATAGTTGAAAATAAAATACGAACAGTTAAAAATCATATGATAATACTAGATGAATATGTACCATTTAAAGAACATATATTAAATTCTAAATTACCAGAAGCAAACAATATATATTTTGTAATATATAAATCTTCTAGAAAAGGATATATGATAGCAACTTTACCTAAAAATATCGATGATAATGAACTTAGAATGAAATTTCCTGAAAAATGGGCTGGACTTAGAGAAAAAAATTTCAGTGATGTTTGTAATATTGATAATGTAATCTTTTGTCATAAAAATTTATTTGTTGCAGCTGCACATACACTTGATAGTGCGATAAAAATAGTTGAAGAAACTATAAGAATCAATAATAAATTATAAAATAACAAAAATTATAAAATTTCATACAATAATATTGGGTGAAGAATTATGTGTGGAATTTTAGGTTGGATAAACAATAAAAAAAATATATTAGATAAAAAAGATATCTTTAATGATATGTTAGAATCTATGTCTTGTAGAGGAAATGATAATACTGGTTATTATACAAGAGATAATATATTATTAGGACATAAAAGATTAGCAATTATAGATTTAGAAAATGGTAATCAACCTTTTTATTATAAAAATTATTGTATAATATATAATGGTGAGATATATAATGCACCTGACATTAAAAAAGATTTAATAAATAGGGGATATAAATTTGATACAACTTGTGATACAGAAGTATTATTTAAAGCATATATTGAATATAAAGAAAAATGCCTAGATTTAATAGAAGGTATATTTAGTTTCGCAATATATGATAGTAAGAAGAAAAAGCTTTTTATAGCGCGTGATAGATATGGAGTAAAACCTTTATATTATATGAAGAAGAAAAATGATTTTATATTTTCATCTACAATTAAAGCTATATTAAAATCTAAAATTATAAAACCTATTATAGGAAAAAAGGAACTTAGTGAAATATTGAGTTTAGGTCCATCAAAATGTGTTGGAAGTGGAATTTTTAAGGGTATTAATGAACTTAGAGCAGGACACTATCTAATATATAAAAAAAATAAGATAAAAATAAAAAGATACTACAATGTTAAAACTCAAGAATGTAATGATACTTATGAACAAGCACGTGATAAAGTTAAAACGTTACTTACTGATTCTATTAAAAGACAGATGATGAGTGATGTAGATATTGCATGTTTATTAAGTGGAGGACTTGATTCATCTATTATAACAGCAGTAGTTGCTAAAAACTATAATAAAAGATTAACTACTTATTCAATAGATTATGTTGATAATGATAAATATTTTAAAAAGACAAGTTTTACTGTAGATTTAGATAAAAAATTTATAGAAGATATGAGTAATATGTACAACACTGATCATAAATATAAAATAATAACACAAGAAGAACTTGCTAAATGCTTAGAATATGCTGTAGATGCTAGAGATTATCCTGGTATGAGTGATGTAGATGCATCTTTGTTATGGTTTTCAAAAGAAATAAGTAAAGATTATAAAGTTATATTAAGTGGCGAATGTGCAGATGAGATATTTGGTGGATATCCATGGTTTTATAGAGATGAATTAAATGATAGAGAAAATTTCCCATGGATAAATAATCTAGATTATAGGCAAAGTTTATTAAATGAAAAATATAGAAAAAAAATAAATCTATCAAAATTTGCAGCTAAAGAATATAAGAAGATGATTAAAGAATTACCAAAAAAAGATAGAAAGGATAAATATAAAAGATTGTTCTATATTAATATGACTCATTTTATGACAACATTATTAGATAGAAAAGATAGAATGACTATGTATTCAACATTAGAAGCAAGAGTTCCATTTGCAGATACTAAATTAATTGATTATTTATGGAATTTACCATTTAATTATAAATATAGATTTAATCAAGAAAAATATATATTAAGAGAAGCCTTTGAAGATATTTTACCAGAAAGTGTATCAACACGTAAAAAGAACCCTTATCCAAAGACTCACAATCCAGTATATTTAAATTTAGTTAGTAATCTATTAAAAGATTCATTAAAAAATAAAGATAGTGTTTTATATAAAGTGTTTGATATAGAAAAAATAAATGAATTATTAAACTCTAAAGATGATGATATCTTACCATGGTTTGGTCAGTTAATGACTAGACCACAACTAATAGCATATCTATATCAATTTGATTATTGGTTTAGAAAATATAATATAGAATTAGAATAATATCTTCATTTTTAAAAATATATATGATAATATAATAGTATGAATATAGATTAGGAGATAAATATATGAATAGTAACATTATAGAATTCGGTTTTATTAGTATAAAGTGGTATTCAGTTCTAATATTATTAGCAATATTAATTGGAATTAAACTTGTTGAAAAGGAAGCAGTAAAATTAAATATTGATAAAGATATATTATATAACTTAATATTTGGAGTTATTATATCTGGAATTATTTTTGCACGTTTATATTATGTTATATTCAATCTTGATTACTATTTAAACCATGTTATAGACATATTTAAAATATGGGAAGGTGGTTTAGCAATACATGGTGCGATAATTGGTGGAGTATTATATACTATATATTACACTAAAAAGCATAATATTAATACTATGCAGATGATCGATATATTTATACCTGCCCTTATTTTAGGTCAAGTAATAGGTAGATGGGGTAATTTCTTTAATAAAGAAGCACATGGTCCAGTAGTATCATTAACATTTCTTCAAAATATTCATCTTCCAAAATTTATAATAGATGGAATGAATATAAATGGCGTGTATTATCATCCAACATTTCTATATGAATCAATGTGGAATTTACTTGGTTTTATTATAATAATATTCATTATTAAAAAGTTAAAGAATATAAAAATTGGTGATGTTACAGGATTTTATTTGATATGGTATTCAATTATTAGATTTGCAATAGAAAAAATGAGAACAGATAGTTTAATGTTTATGAATCTAAAAGTTGCGCAGATTATATCAATAGTATTATTTGTAATTGGTATTATTTTAATAATTAAAAATAGAATAGTAAATAAAAGAACCAACTAATAGGTTCTTTTACTAACTGTTCTTTTTATTATTTTTTTTATCATTCTCCATATACTTAAGTGCAAAATCACAAGCAAGTATTACAAATCTTGAAAATGATATGTCATTTCCTGCTATTGCTTTATTTATATCTTCAATCAATTCAACAGGAAATCTAACAGTTTTATTTTCACTTTCTTTTTTTGTTAATTTAAATTCCATAAATATCCCTCCTAATTAAATTGTAATACAAAAGCAAAGTAATGTATGCACCAAGTTTTGTAATTATTTTTGTATTAATTAATATGAATATTATAATAAAATCTTAATATAATTAATTGGTGATAAAACTTATGAAATTTTATGATAAATATTTAATTTTAGTAAATAAGTTAAATAAAATACCAGATAATTTTAATTATGATCTAATAAATATTTATAGTAATTATAAAAAAGATTATTTATATATTGATAAAGTAGTATATACAAATTATTTACTTCTTAAAGATTATTTAAAGAAAAAAAATATAAATATAGAAATAGAAAGTGCATATAGAACACACGATTATCAAGAAAAATTGTTTAATGATTTATGTATGGAAAAAGGTAAAGATTATGCATTAAAGTATTCAGCAACAAAATATCATTCTGAACATGAAACTGGACTTGCAATAGATATATGTATATTAAAAAATAATAAATATTATATAGAACATGAATTAAATGATTTAAAAGAGTTAAATATCATTCATAATAATATTTATAAATATGGATTTATATTACGATATCCTAAAGATAAAGAAAGTATTACTGGTTATAATTATGAACCATGGCATATACGATATGTTGGTAAGTTTTCAAATATTATTTACAAAAATAATTTAACTTTAGAGGAATTTTATAATTTATATTTAAAAAATTAAAATTTAATGATATAATTATCCTATAATAGAAAGGGTAATTATTATGGTACTAAGAAAACCTTATGCAATTTTAATAAAGCATTTTAAATTAATTCATTTAATTTTAACATTTTTAATGGCATATACAACATTAAAGATGAGAGCTCTTTATAAATTTTTTGTAAGCTATATAAGTTCAGGTTGGTTATCAATAAATCTTGAAGAGGTAAGTGAGTATGTAAATGCAACATGTTATATTTCATCTATTTTAATAGTAATAATATTATTTATAGTATTTTGGTTGATGCGATTTAAAAAGAAACCTAACCTATATTATAAAATTGCAATGCCAGTATATATATTTAGTTTTGCAGTGTTTATATTTATGTCTCATGTATTAAATGGAGCAATCGCTGAATTAATCAGTCCTCTTAATTTAAGAATTTATAGAGATGTAACTCAAATTTTATTTCTTGTTCAAGCTGTTCTTCTTATCGTGCCAATTTTACGTGGAATAGGTTTTGATGTTAAAAAATTTAATTTTAAAAAGGATATTGCTGATTTACAAATAGAAGATTTAGATAGTGAAGAAATTGAAGTTAATATAAATATAGATAAACATAAAATAAAAAGAAGATTAAATAAATTTGGTAGAACATCTAGTTATATATTCTTAAGAAATAAACTTATTATATATAGAGTATTATTAATTGCATTTATAGTTATGTTTGGATATTTTTTAGTTAATGTATTCATTACTAATAAGATATATAAAGAAGGTCAGGTTGTTAAATTAGATAATTATAGTTTTAAAGTTAATTATTCATATTTAACTAAATATAATAGTAATAATAGTATTATAAGTAGTGATTATAAATATATAGTTGTTAATTTTACTCCTATTAATAGAATAGAAGGTAATACATTTAATTTGGATAAAATTGATTTAGTAATTAATGGTAATTATTATTATCCTGAAGTAACATATTATAATTATTTTAAAGATTTAGGTGTAGGGTATGATAATCAAGCATTAAGTATTAAAAATGATTTAGATTATATTATGGCTTTTAGAATACCAGCATCAGTTAAAGTTAATAGGGCAATATTAAGATATATTACTGGAACTAAACAAAAAGATGATAATATAATTAAAATATATAAAAATGTAAAATTAAAATTAAAAGACGATACTAAAAATGTATTGAGTATAAATAGTAAAGTAGGAAATAATATTAATATAAATTCAAATATATTTAAAATTGATAAATATGAACTTGCAAATAAATTTACATATACTTATAAAAATTGTGTAGATGATGTTTGTGAAGATGTTAATAGAGATATTAATGTTGCTAATTATGGTTATTTAATAATGAAATTAACAGGAGAATTTAAACTTGAAAATAAAGGTATTAAACAATATTATAATAGTTATAATGATTATTATCAGCCAATGATTTATATTCAATATAAGATTGGTGATGATATAAAAAAAATATCTAATGTAGATGCTGTAACTCCTACAAAGATACTTGATAATAATAAAGAAATTTATATTGAAGTACCACAAGAAATTAATGATGCCAGTGAAATTAATTTTCACCTTAAATCAAGAAATAGTGATTATATAATAAAATTAAAATAAAGATTATCAAATAACATACTGATAATCTTTATTTATATAATGTAAAATATTATATATTTACATTATTAACAAATATTCAAAATAATATTATAGATTAATACCATAATCAAAGTAAAATTTGACATTATAATGCCTATGTGTTATCATAAAGTCCATAATATATTTAAAAAGAGGGGATTAATTTTGGAAGAAATAATTGATTTAAAAATTGATAATGGTATAAGTTTATCATTAAATAGACAACATTTAAAGAATATAGAAAAAGAATTATATGATTTTTTGGATAACATTGATTATGTAAAAACTTTAAAATTTGCAAAATCTGTATTACTGAGAAATGAAATAAAATCTAATAATTCTATTGAAGGTATAAATGATGATATATATAGTATTAAAAAAGCACTTAGAGGAAGATCTAAAAATATAACTTTAGAAAGGCAAAGAATAATAAATTTATATCATGGTTATCAATATATATTAAATAATAAAACTATTGATAAAGAATCATTAAGAAATTTATATAATATATTAAGTAAAGATATATTAGAAACTTATGATAAAGTTAACATGGGAGAGTATTATAGACTTAAACCGGTATATATATTAAAGGGTGGTTATCTAAATAAAACTCCATTTATGGGTATAGATGAACGAAAAATAGATTACTATATGAACAAATTATTTGAATATATAAATGATGATAAATTAAATGACAATGAAATAAATAAATTTATTAAATCACAAATAATACATTTCTATTTCGTATATATACATCCATATTTTGATGTAAATGGAAGAACTAGTAGAACAGTAGCTATGTGGTATTTATTAAATAATAAAACATACCCATATATAATATTTAATAGAGCAATTGCATTTTCTAAAAGTAAATATGAACATAATATAATTAAGGGTAGAATTAATGGGGATATTACTTTATTTATAGAATATATGTTAAATAGTGTATTAACCGAATTGGAAAAATTTAATTTTATACACAATATAGAAAGTAATGTAGAATTAACAGAAGATGATAAAGTAATACTAGATTATATTTTAACTATTAAAAGTAATTTAACAATAAAGGATTTAGCTAAATTTTATAATAAATATAATGAACAAAAAAAAGTTAAAAATATATATATAGAAAAAATAATGCCATTAATAGATAAAAATATAATTGTAGAAGGTAAAGAAACAAAATCTTTTATAGATACTAATATACCTAATAGATTTTTAAAAATTAATTCTGATATTATAAATATTGATCCAAGTAAAGTTAAACATTTGAATTATAAAATCTAATATATTATTTATACTAAAAAAATAAGAAATTAACAAAAACTTAATTTCTTATTTTTAAAATAGTTTTCTATTCTTCATATATCGCACTAGTTGGGCAACCATCTATTGCGTTTTCAATATTTTCTTTTTCTTCTTCATAGTTAAAATCATCTTTAACATATGCAAGTCCATCATCGCCAATATCGAAAACTTTTTCATCAGTTATTGCTGCACAGCTACCACAGCCAATACATGCATCTTTATTTACTTTAACCATTTTCTAACACCTCTTCCTAATAAATTATATAAGTAAATTCAAAAAAAATCAATTATATATTCCTTTTTTCGATAAAATATGATATTATTTATTTAGGATTGAAGGTGATATCTATGAGCAGCAGAATGGATCGTTATAAAAATTTAGATGAAAACTTAGATAATACTATGTATGGAAGAAGTAACAAAAACAGAAAATTATATGATGATATGAACTATGATGTGTTTTCATCAAATGAAACAGTAATAGATACTAGTAATGAAATAGATATTACTAAACTTAAACAAATGATAAATAATAGAGAAGACTTTAAAAAAACTAATTCATATAGAAATATATTGGAAGATAAAAATGATTATAATTACGATTATATAAAAGAACAAAATGCTAAAGAATATGAAGAAAAAAGTTATGATATTAATGAACTCATTACAAAAGTTAAAAAAGAAAAACAAGAAAACAATAGTGATGATGATATTAAAAAAAGAAAATTAGTAAATACACAATATGATATATTAAGTAGATTAGATGTAAAATCAAAAAATCATAATATAGATGATAAAGAAGAAAAAGATAGATTAGATGAACTTGTTAATACTGTAATAAAAGAAGAGGAAGAAAAGAATGAATCATTAGATTTGTTTGAAGATTTGAAAGGTGAAAATACAATTATTACAGAAGGGTTTAAAGATGCTGATAGTGATATTTTACCTTTGTACAATGAAGAAATGAAGAAACCGAAAAAGAAAGAAGTAGAAAAACAAGAGGAAGAAAAAGAAGACGATGATGATTTAGATAGCTTTCTTAGTGGATCCATGGTATTCAATGATGAAGATTTTGAAGATTTTAAAAATATTGATAAAAAACATGGAAATCTACTAATTAAGATTATTATATTTGTTCTAATAGTAGTTGCTTGTACAGTTGCAATATTTATATTAGATTCTATGTATCATTTTATACCATTTTAAGAATACTTTGTTTGTTATCATAATATACTTAAATGAAGCGAGGGATATATATGATAAATAAACAAAGTATTTGGTTTTTAACACTTTTCAGTCTAATATTAGTATTAAGTGTATATTACATTACGATGCCTAACGAACTTTTAATAACTAACAATAATACTGAAGAAACAATTAAAGAAGAAAAAAAAGATAAAGAAGTTGAAACAACTATTAGTGAAAGTGATGTTTTAACTGCTTTAAGAGTTGAAAATGAAGAAAAAAGGGATAAGGAAGTTGAAGAATTAAATAAAGTATTGAATGGAAAAGATTCAACTAGTGAAGATAAAAATAATGCATTTGAAAAAATAAAAAATTTAAATTCTATCAAAGGAATGGAACAAAAATTAGAGAAAAAAATAAAAGAAGAATTTAAATTAGATGTATTTGTTAAATGTGAAGATAATAATCAAATAAAGGTAGTAACTGTTGGGGATAAACATGATGTTGATCTAGCAAGTAAAATTATGAAAAGTATTCAAGATGAATATCAAGATAAGATGTATATATCTGTAAAATTTCAAAATTAAAAAAAATTGAAAGGCATCACCCCCTGAGGGATGCCTTTCTTAAAAAGAATAAAAAGGGGTTGGCTAGTGTGATACTAGCATCAATTCGCCTAATTGGAATTGACGATTTATATACTAATCTAAAAAGCTTTATTTGTCAATTGTTTTTTGAAAAAAAATTAAAAAATTTGAAAATTAAAAAACGATTTATTATTTACACTCAAGTGTATACATGATATAATTGTGTATATAAGTAAAGGGTGATATGATATGCAAGAGTCTATTGGTCAAATAATTAATATTGATGAAAATATTATAAAATTAAAATTAAATGGTAATCAAGAATTATATGATGGAATAATTAATAAACATGTTGTATTTATATATGATAATGAAAAATTGATAGGTGAAGCTACAAAAATAAATGAAGGTATAATAGATATACTTATAGTTGGAGCTATGAATGGAAATAGCTTCACTCCTGGAGCAGTTAAAAAACCTAAGATGTCATCATTTGTAAGGGCTATAAATGAACAAGAATTAGAAATATTAATGGGTACTATAAAAGGAATGGAATCAGAATACTTTAATATTGGTACATCTAGTATATATAATTATCCAGTAAATGTTAGATATAATGATTTTTTAAATGGGCATTTTGCAGTGTTTGGAAATAGTGGTGCTGGTAAAAGTTGTGGAGTAACTAGAATTATTCAAAATATATTTTCTAAAACAAATCCTGTTCCTTATAAAACTAACTTATTTATATTTGATGTTTATGGTGAATATAATGTTGCATTTGAAAATATAAATAGAATGTACCCTAATATAAATTCTAAAATATATACTACTAATACTAATGGATCACATTATCCATTAATAAATATTCCATTTTATTTATTAGGATTAGATGATATAGCATTACTTTTAGGTGCGACTGATCCAACACAATTACCAATATTATCAAAAGCTATGACATTAGTTAAAATATTTTGTTCTAAAGATGATGTAGTAATAAAATATAAGAATGATATAATAGCTAGGGCAATTGAACAAATACTTTATAGTGGTAGACCTGCATCACAAATTAGAGATCAAATATTAGCAGTTTTAGCTACATATAATACACCTGAGTTAAATACTGAAACTAAAATTGTACAACCTGGTTATACTAGAACACTAAAACAATGTTTAATAATTGATGCATCTGGTAAAATTAATGAAATTGGTTTAGTTATGGACTTTATTAAAACATTTATAGATGATAATTTAGAATATAAGAGTAATGGGCAAGAAGTTTATAATCTTGAAGATTTTAAAGAAGCATTAAATTTTGCTTTAATTAATGAAGGAATATTAAAGAGTGATAAAGTATATGATTTAACAAATCTTTTAGTAGTAAGATTACAAACATTAATAGATAGTGATGAATCTAAATTCTTCTATTCTGATAAATATATTAGTAAAGAAGAATATATAAAACAATTACTTACTACTGAGGATGGTAAGAAAGCACAAATAATTGATTTTAATATAAATTATGTAGATGATAGAATGGCTAAAACTTTAGTTAAAATATATTCTAAAATGGTATTTGATTTCTGTACTAAATTAAAATATAGAGCATCTTTCCCATTTCATTTACTAGTAGAAGAAGCACATAGATATATTCAAAATGATAATGATGTTTATTTGCTTGGATATAATATATTTGAACGTATAGCAAAAGAAGGAAGAAAATATGGTGTAATATTAGGACTTATTTCACAAAGACCATCAGAAATTAGTGAAACAACTCTTTCTCAATGTACTAATTTTCTAATATTTAGACTTGTTCATCCAAAAGATTTGAATTATGTTGAAGATATGGTTCCAAATATTACTAGTGAAATTAGTAAAAAGTTAAAAACTTTACAACCTGGTAATTGTATTGGATTTGGTTCTTCTTTTAGGATACCTATAGTAATAGAATTTAGATTACCTGATCCTATGCCTCAATCTACAAGTTGTGATATTGTTAAAACTTGGTTTGTTTCAATTTAATATATTTGAAATATTCATAATTTTATTGAATATTTCTTTTTTATTACAATATAAAGATTGTTTAAATATAATTTCAATAAATATAAATTATCTAATTCATAAATCATTATAATGTCAAATAAAATTAATTTTTATAACTTAAAAAATATCGACAAAATTTAACAAAATTCCCATATTTAAATTGACATAAATAATTTAAATATGATAATATTGTCTTGTAAGTTTACGATTGTGTGCAAAATTAAATTAAGTAAATTTATGAGTATAATAGTGAGGGGGATGCGTATGAAGGCATTACAAAATTTAGGTAAAAAAATTATGAATTGTGTTCTTGTGATTGCTCTTGTTCTAAGTACTGGTATATCAACAGTATTTGCAGAAGGAGAAATAACACCAGCACAATTAAAAGAAAGCTTAGATACACTATCTTCATCAGTAACAGCACTACAAAGTAGTAGTGATGGTATGATGAGTAGTTATGTAAAAGAAAAAATTGCTAGTATATTTTCAAGTAATAATTTTACTGAAAATAGTATAACAGTTAGTGCTATATCACCATCAAATGGTAAAATTTATAAAATAGTTGTTACAGCAAATGATGATGGATTTACTTTTGATAAAGATTTTAGCATAGAATCAAATGAGCAAGAATTTATAAATGGCGCACAAGTGTTAACTACAACATATACAAATCTTGTAAGTAGCTTAAATACTTTAGTTGATAAAATTAAAAGTGTTGAAGAAGTTACAGGAAAAAATGTACCAAGTTCTAAAATACTAAATTCATTAGATAAAATTAAAACAGATGTAGCTAGTGAAACAGAATATAAAGCTAAAAAATATGATATTGATAATGATATTGTAAGTTTAGTAGATATTCAAGGTGATTTAGAGTTATATAAAAATATATTAGACTTAAATTCACAATATGAAAAAGAATATATTTCTAGCTTAGTTACTAATATGGAAGAAGTTTTAAATGGTAGTGGTAATAAAGAAGAAGTAGAATCTTCATATAATAATTTAGTGAGTTCAATTTCTTTAGCTAATGAATTACTTGGTATAACTGACGCAAGCAACGGAAGAATAGAACAAATTAAAAGTACATTAGGAACTTATGATGATAATCAAAAAGATATCTTTAATACAGTAATTGAAAATAGTGTTAATGGATATGTTGAACCAACTAATGAAGATGAAAGAACTAATTCATTAAGTAAATTAGAAATTTTAAAAAGTGTATTAAAAAGTGTACTTAATGAAAATCAAACTATTAATGATAAAATTGAATCATATAAAAAATTGATGTTTACTACATTAAATTCATTAACAGTACATGGTTTTGAATTTGAAAAAGAAGCTATAGATAGTGGTAATAAATTAAGTCTATATGTAGATAATTCAGTAACAAAGGTTGATATTGAATTTACATTATCAGATTCTAATTCACGCGGTGAAATACTTGGTAACGAAAATTTAAAAGTAGGAGAAAATGAAATAACTATTAAAGTTACTGATAAATATGATAACGTAAAAACTTATACAGTTATAGTAAATAGATTAGAAAAATATGCTGATTTAGGTGATGTTGATTTAAGTAAAAATAATACTACTACAACAAATACTAGTAATTCAAATGTTCAAGTAATGAACGTAGAAGAAACTATAGAAGATACAGCAGTATTACTTGAAAATACTGAATCAACTGCAGCTAAAAGTAGTACTGAATCAACAGATAATACTACTAAAAAAGATGAAACTAAATCAAATACTAGTGATAGTAAAGATAAATACAATGAAGATTTAGAAGAAGAAAAAACTAATCCATTAACAATTGTACTAATTATTGCAGGTATCGCACTTGTTGGATTTGGTATATACATGTTATTTGGAAAAGATGAAGATGATGAAGATGATATTAAGGCTGAAGCTCCTAAAAAGGAAGAAAAAGTTGAAATAAAAAAAGTTGAAGTAAAAGATAATAAAAAATCAACTCCTAAAAAGAAATCATCTAACAATAGCAAAAAAAGAAAATAACAATTAAAAAATAAAATATAATAGGACTCAAAACTGAGAGTTCTATTTTTTTTGAAATAATTATTTAATCCGTTTGCTCAAAATGTTTTTGGTTGTTTATCAAAAAAAATGAAAAAAAGTTGAAAAAAATTAAATACTTTTGGCAATTTTTTTAGAATAATATATTGAGGGGTTATTTAAGAGTTTAATTTTCATATATAGAAATGGAGGTGATAACATTGCCACTAATAGATATAAAAGAAGAAAATAAATTTTTAAATGAATTCAAAATAATAAATAATAAAAAGAATAAATCAAGGGAAGAATTTAAAAAGTTATTCTTAAAATACCCCGATTATAGACTACCTTGTTATATGGATTCTCTATTTAAAGAATTATTCAAAATAAGAAGTTATACTGCTAAAGTTATATCTTTCTTTATACCTCTTGAATATGAATATATTAAAGATAACATGATAATAGATAATCCAGAGATTAACATCGCAAATATTTTTCATAGAAGAAGTATTGCAGATACGTTGATAACAATTGATGATTATTATATATTATTAGAATGTAATATGTATAAATCTAAAGAGTTAATAACAAAGAATTTACATACATTTAATGGTGTAAGTTATTCTATGATAAATAGAGGTGAGGAAATATCAAATAAAAAAGCAATAATGATATCGTTTGATAATTTTGATCGATATG
>CANRKE010000026.1 GCA_947631135.1 uncultured Bacilli bacterium
CTTTTTTCTTATTATTTTCCTTTTCCATTTTAATCCACAATCCTCTCAATAATAATAGAAAAAGCCTACCTAAAAATTTAGGTAAGCTTAAGGCTTATAAGAAATATTCTATTCACCCCCCCCAACACGAACATATGTTTGTACATATTTCTTTATGGGGAGGGCTTACCCTATTCCTATTACACTCCAATATTATCAAAAATTTGAGGAAAGTGCAAGTGAATTTTTATATTTCATTCAATTTATCTACAAATTTAACAAATATTTTTTACATTGAGCGTTTAAACATCTTTTCAAGTTCGTATGTAGTAAACTTAATTATAGTTGGTCTTCCATGTGGACAAGTATTAGGATTTTCACATAATCTTAAATCATCTATTATTTTTTCCATTTCTTCTGTACTTAATCTATCATTAGCTTTAATACTCATCTTACATGCCATAGTCTTTGCTAATTTATCATTAAATTTTTCTAAATTAAAGTTTTTATCTATATCTATTATTAAATCAAATATTCTTTTTATTGCTTCTCCTTCCCTATTTTTAGGTAACCAAATAGGATGTGATTTAATAATATAGGAATTTATACCAAATTCTGAAATATTAAAATTCATGTCTTCTAATAATTTTATATTATCTTTAATTATTAAAAATTCATTAACTGGTAATTCTATATTAATAGGTATTAATAAATCTATTCTATCAGTTGTAGGATGTGATAACATATATAATACTTTTTCATAATTTGTTCTTTCTTTTGCAGCATGTTGATCTATCAAATACATACCTGTATTATTTTGACATATTATATATGTACCAAATGCACATCCAACAACATACATTTCTTCTAATTTATATGTTTTTTCTTTTTCTTTATCCTCATCTATTATCTTTTCTTCATTAATTTCTTCTTTACTATTTTCAAATTCATTATTATATTCTTTTAAAGCATTATCTAAAATATCATCAATATCTTTATCTATAACTACCCTTTCTAAATTTAACATTTGCTGTTCATTATTTTTAGGTATTTCTTCTTCTTTTTTTATAGTATCACTTGAAATAGGTATTAGATTATTATCTTCTAATTTATTTCTTATTGTATCTTTAATTAAATCTTTTAATATATCCATTTTACTAAACTTTATATCCATTTTAGTAGGATGTATATTAACATCAACTAAACTTGAATCAACATCTATTTTCATTATTATAATTGGATATTTTTTTTCTGGAATATATGTATGATAAGCATCAAGTATTGCATTATTTAATTCATTATTTCTTATAATTCTACCATTTACAAATGTTGTTATTGTATTTCTAGTAGATCTATTTATAACTGGTTTTGATATATATCCACTTATAATATAATCTTCGCTTTCACCATATATTTCCATCATATTTCTGCTTACTTCTAATCCATATATTTCATTTATTATTTTAAGTAAATTATTATCTCCACTAGTATTTAATAAGCACCTATTATTATTATATAATTCAAATTTTATTGATTCATAAGAAAGAGCTATTTTATTAATATAAGAAACAATACTTGCAAGTTCACTATTTAAACTACTTAAATGTTTTAATCTAGCAGGAGTATTAAAGAATAAATTATTTACTGTAATTATAGTACCCTTTCTTGATTGTGATAATTCTTCTTTTTCTAATTTACCACCTCTAAATGTAAGTTTAATTCCCACATCTTTTGAACAAGTTTCAAGTGTTATTATAGATACTGATGCAATTGAAGGTAAGGCTTCTCCACGAAATCCTAATGTATCTATTCTATATAAATCATCTTCATCTAATATCTTACTAGTTGCATGTCTTTGGAAAGCTAAATAAGCATCTTCCCTATCCATTCCAATACCATTATCTGTTACCTTTATTTGTTTAATACCTGAATCTATAAGTTCTATCTTAATTATTGTAGATGATGCATCAATAGAATTTTCAACTAACTCTTTTACTACTGATACACACTTTTCTACAACTTCTCCTGCTGCAATCTTATTTGATAATATTTCATCCATCAAGTGTATTCTACCCATTTTACTACACCACATTTCTAAATCTATATAAATATTGTAACACGAAACATAAATATTTTGTTATTTATAATTCATTTTTTTAATTCTAATACCATTTACAAGTGGATTTAAATCTCTTATTTTTATATTTGGAATATTAATATTAGGTATATCTTCTAATTTTTTATTTTCAAATTCATAAATAAGTTTTTGTAATTTATCATCGTTTTTCTTCTTTAATAGCGAAAATAAATTTTTTTCATTATATATATACAAATCATCATAAGTAATATAATTTTTATTAATTGCTAATTTTGTAATTTGTGCGAGTAACTCCATCATATAATTATCCTCGTTAGAATGACAATAAATATCTATAGTTTTACTAAGATTCAATACCATATTAGCTATATCAAATGTTTTAAAACCTATTTCTTTTTCATTATATTCATTTGTAAATATACACATATCATTAACTATATTACTAATATCTTGTTTATTTATATTTTTAACCCAACCTATAGATGATAATATTACTCCATCTATTCTATCTGCACATACTTTTGGTCTATCATTATCAACTATTGTATATTTTTTAAAATTAATTATATCTTCTAAATCTATATTATCTTCCTTTAAACATTTAATTAAATATTTATCATTCTTTAAAATATATTCAGTATACTCCTCAGTACTTTCCTGAGTTTGATAATCTTTATTCATATAATCTATAACATGGGAAAAACAAGGTGTTGAAATATCATGAAAAAGTCCAGCAAGAGTTGATACTTTATCGTCAGTCAATCCATAAACAATTAAACAAACAGATAATGAATGATCATACCTACTTATATATTCTCTAAAATTATATATATTTTTACTAGCATAATCCATACCACAAAAATATCCAACGTCTTTTAATCTTAATAATGATGGTGTTTTTAAATATTTAATTAAAAAGTTGGGAATATTTTTATAATTAAGTAATTCTAAATAATATTTTATATACATATTAAACCTACTTTCAAATTTTGATAAAAATAATCAAAAAAGATTATAATTATTCATTTATTTGTATTTATAAAATTAAAAGAATCACCTAATATAGCAATAAATTTAGGTGAATTCAAAATATATTTACAACAATCAATATAGTAATACTGAACATTTATGAAAATAATCTATAACAATATATACTTAATAATATTTTAATCGTATTAATAAATTTTATATATTTTTTTATCAATATTATCATTTTTAGATAGTTGTGATTCTAACTCAGCAATTCTTCTTTTCCATTTTGATCTTTCTGTTGCTATTTTTTCATTTTTATTATATGAACAATTTAATTGTTTCATTAAAATTGAAATCATTGCTTTTTGATATTCTGGAATACCATGATTTGCTAATAATTCTATTGCCTTGTAATCAATAACAAAAACAATATTTTTAAAATTATTACTATTTAATATAAAATGATTTATATCATTATAAAGGTATTTTTGCTCTGAAATTCTTTTCTTTATGGAGTCTGCTTCAGAAATTGTCATGAATTTATTAGATATATCTTTAGCTACTGGATTAATAGCTACACCATAACTTAAAAATATTTTCTTTAAATCTGAAAAATCAATTTCTCCATTCCTAAATTGATTAATTATTTGCGAATACGTAAGTATTTCATTATCTGTTAAAGCTTCATCATATCTTATGTATTTTTTTCCAACCATTTTGTTTTTCTCCCTTTTTTATACAAATTTCTTTGGCATGTTTATAATAACAGAAAAAAGAGCTTTTTTCAAGTCACCTATATTAAAGATAGTAAAAAATGGGTTCGGACACAAAAAAATGAAAATCTACTATAATATAATTAACCTAAAATAGAAAAGAAAAATAATGTATGAATGTTATTTTCAATACTTCTTTTAACATTGTAATTTCAATATATGTATATTTTAAAATATATTAAAACTCGAACTATAATAGTTCAAGTTTTAGTGTTAATCATGATTTTTATATTTAAATAATGCTGAAGGACGATGTCCTCCACCTGTTTGCATTTTGCTTGTCTTTTCTACTTTGCTGGCAATCATTCTTCTAAAAGCAGGATCTAATAATTTTTTTCCTAATATTATTTCATAAACTTGTTGTAATTCCCCAAGAGTGAAATACTCTGGCATCATATTAAAAACAACATCAGTGTATTCTAATTTATTTTTTAATCGAGAAATACCACTTACAATTACTAAAGGATGATCAAAAGCTAATTTATTATTTTCTATAATAACATAATTATATCGATCAGTTGTTTTTTCTTTTAAAATTTTACCAATTTTAAATTTAATTTCTTCATTACCATTATCTAAAGTAACATATATAAATTCTTTATCTTCTAAAGTCATGATATTAAACCAAGAAGCATTAGTAGGTATTTGTTCATTAAGTTTATTTTTATCAATTAGTGCCATGTAAGATGTGGATACAACACGCATTCTTGGATCACGATTAGGATTACCAAAAGTATATAATTGTTCTAAATATATATCATGTAAGTTTGCTTCATTAGCAAGAATTCTTTTAGCAGCATTTTCAATATCTTCATCAATACCTATAAAACCACCTGGTAAACACCATTTATCTTTAAATGGGTAATTATCTCTTTTAACCAATAAGACACTAAAATGTTTTTTATTTAGTTTTCGATAATTATTTTGAATTTCATCAGATACACTAAATATTAAAATATCCGCTGTCATAGATAACTTTTCAAACACACTGGAATCATAATCCTTTAAAAATTCTTCTTCTGATGTATATTCTTTCATCATACCACTCCTAAATTCTTCTTAATAATTTGATTTTAACATTTTTAATATTTTTTTTCAATTAATTTTACTTAATAATATAACTTTCTTTTTTTTATGTAACTCATTACTCCATTATCTAAATCTAAAGTATATTTTCTTTGTTTTAAACTATTTCTAATCTTAGTTGAAGATATATTTTGAGTAATTATTTTACTTATAATTATATTATTAGTATTTAAATCTTTAACTATGTCTTTTATATTGTCATTATATCTTGCAATAGCTATTATTTTATAATTATTTAAAATGTATTCATAGTTTTTCCATGTAGTTAATTCACGTAAATTATCAGTACCACAAATAAAGTAAATTTTATCATTAGGATAAAGATTTTTAAAATAATCTAGAGTTTGATAGGTATAAGTTAAAACATTTTTTATTTCATAATCGGATATTAATAAGTTTTCATTATTATGAGCTATTATCTTTAACATTTCTAATCTTTCTTTAGCATCAATTAAATCTTTTTTATTATATTTATTACCAGTTGGAACATAAATAACTTTATTAACATAACCCTTTTCTATTAATTCTAAAGCAATTTGTTTATGCATTTTATGAGGTGGATTAAATGATCCACCAAATATACCTATCTTCATAATAACCTCACATTCCTTTCACTTTGTTCAAGGAACATATAGTCATGAAAAAAATTATTTTTCAAACTATCATTCCTATCTATTTTTTTCTAAATGTTGGAGTATTAAATTTATGGGAATTTTTTTGATGTAAGTCGTAAATTTTTTTTCTTGCTACTTTATTAATATTTTTACCATCATTTTCTATTACATCAGCAATTTCGCTATATTTAACACCTAGTTTATCTTCATCACTTAAACCACTTAAGCCATCATCTGGAGTTTTATAAACGATATGATATGGAACTCCAATAGCTTTACCAACAGCGATGACTTCATCGACAGTTAAGTCTTCTAAAACTTCTATATCAGCAATATTATCTCCACCTTTAGTAAAGTAACCAACATATACTTCACACTTGTTACTAGTACCAGCGACAAGGTATGAACCTTTATTTTTCTTACTTAAATAAGCTGCATAGTAATACAAGGTAGCAGTTCTAAGTCGCGGTTTAAGATTTATATTAGAATCTATTAAATCATCCATATTAGGATTATTTATGATAGTAATTTGTTTGACATAACTATCATAAATATCTGTTAAATCAAATTCTTTTAATTCAAATCCAAAGTGGTTAGATAACTCTATAGCATTCTTTTTATCTTCTTCTTTAGAGTGACAAGGCATCCAAATACCAGTAACATTTTCTTTACCTAGAGCTTTAGTAAATAAACCAGCTACTACAGCAGAATCTTTACCACCACTAATACCAATTACTGCCCCTTTCAAATTATTTTTCTTATAATAATTTTTAATAAATGTAATTATTTCATATACTGTTTTGTTAGCATTAAACATGATTATTCCTCTCTTTCTTTTATTTTTTTAACTAATTTTTTCCCTTTTAAAATAGCATATGCTGAATTTAAACCTTTAATATAATTATTATCGAACAACCAGTTTAATTCATCATAATTTACTAAGATATATTTAACAAATTCATCTTCATCTAAATTTTGATCTTTTACTTTATGACAGTTGGTTGCTAAAAAGTAATAGTTATAAGCTCCTGAGCAACCTTGATCTTGATAAAAATTACCAAGTGGAATAAAATTTTCAGCTATATATCCCGTTTCTTCTAGAAGTTCTCTTTGAGCACTTTCTACTGGTGTTTCTCCTTCTTCTATATAACCTGCTGGCAAGCCAATATCTATAGTTTCTTTAGTAAAAACTCTTGGTTCAATATTTAAAATAAATTCTTTATTATCCGTAACTGCTAAGATAATTACAGCATTACCATCAATTCCCTCTTTTAATATTTTTTCTCTTATAATTGTTTTACCATTATTTAAATAACACTTATATTTTTCAATACTTAAGAAAGTACCTTTAGTATCTAATAATTCAAACTTACAAGTTTTTAAGCTTTTTAAATATTTATTTATTTGATTTAATTTATCTTTTAGCATATTATCTTACCAACTTTTTTGTTCGCATTATTAAATCGTTTTTAAAATTAACATATTCTTCTGTACCATCAATATAATATTCATGAGGCATGCTAGTTCTTTTAATTTCAGGGTATAGAGAATTCATTTGTTCATTACAATAATTTCTTTTCTTCATAATTTCTGGATCATCATATACAAGTTTTCCACCAATAAAGATAGGTTTTTGAAGCTCGACTAATTCAAAATCTTCAATAGTTTTTCTTTTTAAATAATCAGTAACACTTACAATAGTTAAATTATTTTTATTTAATTTTTCGTTTTTTCCAGCCATAATATCAGCTAAAGCATAACCTGTTTTTTTATCGTAAGCTCGATATAATTTTTTATAACCAGGGTTTACAATTTTAATAGTATCATTACTTAGTTTTATTTTAGGTTGCCAAACACCATTTTCTTTTAATGCAACTTCTTTATAAACACAACCCATTCTTCCATCTGGCTTAGATATATTGTCACCAACTCCTAAACTATCAAATTTAGCTCCTTGAGCTATAAGAGATTCAATAGTTTCAGCAGTTAGGCCATTACTTAAACATATTTTAGCTTGAGAAAATCCTGATTCATCAAGCATTTTTCTTGCTTCTTTACTTAAGTAAGCTAAATCTCCAGAATCAATCCTAATACCAATATTATTAGTATTCATTTCATGTTCTTTCATATATTTGAATACTTTAATAGCATTTGGTATACCACTTTTTAAAGTATCAATAGTGTCAACAAGTAAGATACAATTATTAGGATAAACTTTAGCATAACTTAGGAAAGCTTCATATTCACTTGGATAAGATTCAATCCAACTATGAGCTTGAGTTCCCATAGCTTTCATATTTAACATATCGGCAGCCATAATATTACTTGTTCCAACACATCCAGCCATTATCCCATAAATTGAAGCATCTATTGCAGCCTCACAACCATCAGCTCTCCTTGCTCCAAATTCCATAATACCAACATTTTTTGGAGTAGCTTCAACGATTCTTCTTGCTCCTGTTGCATGTTCCATAGCACCATTAATAATTGATAAAATAGCTGTTTCAACAATTTGAGCTTCAATAAGTGGTGCTTTAACTGTAATAATTGGTTCATTTGGGAATACTGGTGTTCCATCAGGAATAGCATAAATATCTCCAGTAAAATTAAAATTCTTTAAGTAATTAATAAAATTTTCTTGATAACCTTTTCTACGAAAGTAATCTAAGGCTCTTTCATCAAATGTAAAGTTTTGAATAAAAGGAATAATTTTATCAATACCTGCCATGATAGCATATCCACCACCATTAGGAACTTTTCTAAAGAAGACATCAAACACAGCTTCTTCATTTTGTTTATTATTCAAGAAATAACCATTAGACATTGATATTTCATATTCATCAGTCATGGTTGTATAATTTCTTGGTAACCTTTCATATCCATTATATATTTTCATTTTAATCTCTCCTATCTTCTAAGACCTAAAGTCTTTTCTTGTTTTTCTAATTCTTCATAATCTTCTACAACATGTATTCCTGCTTGCTCCATAACTTTATAAGCAATATTTAACCACTCGATACGATTATGGTTTGGAGCATCAAAAGTATCAATAGCATTTTTAACTACAAATAATTTAACTTCCTTATTTATTTGATCTAAATATCTTGCATAAGTTCTTGCAAAATCCATAACACATAGATCAGCACAAACACCTTCAAATATTACTTCTTTTAAAGCTTTTAATTTTTTAATATCCTTAATAACCTTACCAGTTAACATGCCATTAATACAATTTTTATAATAAGTATTAGTATTAATTTTAGTTTGTTCTTGTATTAATTCTGGTATTAATTCAGCTTCTTTAGTACCTATAATACAATGTTTAGGATAACTTTTAAATTCTAAAGCATCTTTATTATGCCCTTCTAAAACAAAATTAATTTGACCATTTTCTCCTCTAATTTTTTCAATCATTTTTAGTTGTTCTGGTACTAAAGCATTGTAAGCTTTATTAGCCATAGAACCAAAATTAACAAAACCATTATTCATATCAATAATATATAGTGCTTTTTCAATTTTGTCTGGTTGTAATATTCCCCTTTTTATTTCTTCTTTTTGTTTTAAATCTTTCATTAATAATCTCCTCCTTTGTTTTTATCACTTTGTTAATAACAATGATGTTTTAATAACAAGCTTTTTGCTCACTTGTTATTAACATTATATTAAAAACATTTTTAATTGTCAACACTTTTTTGAAAAAATTGAAAAAAATTGAAAAAATCCTCATATACAGAACAAATTAATTAAATGGTACAATTGTAAAGTAAAAAGTAGCAATTCACTTTTGCCACTTTATTAAATTTTGCATAAATTAATAAATGTCTATTCTAGCTAAATATCTTCTGTTTAAATATTTTTCTTTTATTGAAATGTATTGACCATAATTTCCAGTTAATAGTTTAAATTTTCTGTATTACATTTTTCCTTTATAATGATATAATTTTTTTACTAATGGTGAATATTTAATCAGTGATAAATCTTTATTTAAACTTTTAGCAAATTCTTTGCAAAGCATCATACTTACATAAGTTAAATAATAATCGTTTATTATATTATCATCATATTTCTTTTTGATACTTATTATATTTCTATACTGCTCATGTAATATTTCTTTATAGTATTTATCCAATTCTGTATCATTATCAAAAAATATTAAATTGTTTGAATACTCAAAGTTTAAATTACTTCTTCCATGACAATAATCATATTTATCATGAACCACAGGGATAAACAATCCTGCCTCTGTCATAGTAGATTCTAAAAAATGTGTTGCTGAACTAGTTTCGTATCCACCTAATATTTCGTAAACTGTGGAGTTCCCAAGTATCACAGGGGGAAAAGGTATAATTTTATATACACTTTCTAAAAAAGAATTTATTTCTTGTGGCTCTATTAAGTCATTATCACTACTCTCATATCCAATTAATAATTCGTTTAAATAATTTATTCTTATACTATATTGTGGTACAGTTTTTAAAATGTCTTCTACTATACTTAAGTCATTACAATAATATAGTAATGCAATAGTCATTGGTATAAGAGTAGATGATAAGGATATAAAACTATTTTCTTCATCTTCAATATTATAGTTAATATTTGTAACTCCATCTAATTTGTTTTTCGAAAATAGATATTTATTTAAATCATTATTAAATGACGTTCCTACCCCATAATTGTTACCACTATAACTACAAGATATTATGTTTTTAAAACCCTTTAAGTTTCTATAAAGAACATCTCTTGGAGTAATAGATTCACACACTATGTTATTCTTTTTACTTAGTACTTTAGATAAATAATTACTAACAACATTAGACCCTCCAACACCACTTACAAGTGTAGGATCTTTTATGTTTGACAAAATAGCTTTAATCTTCTCTAAATCAGTTTTAGAAAGTGAATTAAAAACTCTTTTTTTTAACTTATTATAGTTATCTTCCATATTTTCTTTAAGCATAAAATTCCTCCTTAAATTTATAATAACATTTAAGTAGGAAATATATAGTCAACTTAAAATTTTTCTTTTAATAATTCTATTTTTCTAATTCTTTTTAAATCAAAATGCCTCATATCACATCTAAGTTCACAAAATGCTGCACAATACCAATCATTATTAAACAAAAACATTTCTCTTGGATTTATCACTCTTTCGAGTTCTCCTTTACCATAAGAATAGTATAATATTTTTACTTTTTTTCTTTCTTTTATTGCTCTGGAAAGAATATTATACTTATTTAAATTTTCATCATTTAATATTAGTTCTCTTTTTTCACTTTTACTACCTATATAAATACCCATAATTTTATCTTTCAATAAATTTAACTTTTCCTTATCTTCTTTATTATTAGTTAAATTTATACATTTATCTATTAATTGGTAGTCCTCTTTTACAAATTTTCTTTTTGGTAATCTAATAGATTGATTTAAAACATAACCACCATATGGTCCCATTATAGTATCTATATAAATTCCAGCCTTCTCAATCTCATTCTTATAAATTCTAACCATCCTAGGAGATACTTCTAGCTTTTCTGATAATTCTTTAATGCTATATCTTTTCCCAGAACTTAAATATTCAATCATATTAAGAACATTGCTAATTTTAGACATATTACACCTCCAAGTAATGATTTATATTGTACCATGTATACTTTAGGATGTAAATTAATTGAAGAGAAATTTTTAGGATAATTCTAAGCTTTTGAAAAAGTAGTGAATATAGGTTAAGTTTTTATTTTATTGATAACTTTATCATTTTCATATAAAACGTTACCCATTGGTTCTTTAATCACTAAAATTTTACCATCTTCAGTTATATTAATGATAACAGTATCAGGAACATTATTTGTATAATGTCCTCTAAAAGCAATACGATAGCCTTTATCAGTTCCACCATTTAAGTAATAATCATCTAATGCTTCATCCCTTTCAATTTCATTAACTACAAGTACACCTACTTTTTCTAAAGTATCTTTTATCACAGCTGCTTGTTCTTTACTAACACCCATTTTGTTAGCAATATCTTTTTCCATATTTTGTATACCTTGCATAGCAAGAGCAATTCCAATTGCTAAAACAAATACAACAACAAAAATAGCTACCCATTGCAATTTTCTTAAATTTTTACCACAATTAGGACATGTAGTTTCTTTAGCTAATATTTTGTCTTTGCAGTAAGGGCATTTTTTAATCTTCCCTTGTTTCTTTTTGCAATTCATACATATAATTGCATGTGCATCAATTTCGTTTTTACAATAAACACATTTTTTTGTTTTCGTTTTTTCATTCACAGTATCAATTCCTCCTCTCATAATTACTGTAATACTTGTTTAAACGAATTACATCGTATTATAATATAAAGTTTAAAAAAAATAAATATAATTTACTATTATTCACGTATAAACTTTCGACAATTTTCGAACACAAATATTTATTTATTGAAACTTTTCCTATTAAAAAAAGGCATATATAGAAGTAGTTAAATAACTTTTCTATGCCTAATAATAAGTGTTAATAATTAATAACTAATCTAATTATAGTTATTTATTAAATTTTGTTAATTTTTATAGTTGTTTGCTTGTTTTCAAATTATACTTATAGTATAATTATTATCGGAACATTTAATAAGTTGGGTGGAGCCAAACTTCTTAATTGAAGGGAGGCGAGAATATGAACAAGAAGGATTTTTTAATTCTATCTTTAGTAATAATTATCTTCCTTTTACTATTTTTACTATTTATAGTTTTAATATAAAAGCAATCCACCTAACTCAGCAATGATTTAGGTGGAGACAAAATTCATTTGGCTACACTCAACATGCGATTATTGAATGTTTCCTTTTTTATTTTATGCAAATTTTCTTGCTAAATACATATTATCATAAAATTAGTGTTTTTTCAAGATATAAATAAAAATTGGTAGAGAATAAGTCGAATAACTTTTCTCATACTTAATAATGGATAGTAATAATTAATAACTAATCAAATTATACTAAAATTTTGATAAAATAATCCAAAAAAAACATTTAAATCAATTTTTATGTTATAATAACTTACATAAACAAAGGAGGTTTTTCTATGGAGAAGCAAATTAATGAACTTGTAGCCAAAGTTATGAATTCTAAAAATCTTGCTGCAAATAATATAAATGAGCTAATTAAATTACATAAAGCTATTCAAGATACAAAACTTAATTCTAATGATGAATACGGTTTATTTGAAAAACAAATCAAAAGATTAGAAATGGTATTAAGGGACAAACTAAACCAAATTAATATATATTTAAGTGATGATTATTTAGATATTCTAGAAAATATACTTTTTTATCGTAATGGTAAAGCTAATATAAAAGATATAAGACTTATTAATAAAAATGAAATTCAATAATAAGAGATAATTTTATTGAATTAGGAGATTCTTTTTATGATGTTGATAGATTAAGTGCAGGAATGAGCTTAATGGAAGAAGCTTATCTTCAAGAACGCATTAATACCGGTAAAGAACCTGAAAGTTATGATCCAAGAGAAACATTTAGTTATTTTTATGAAGAAATTGATAATAAAATTAAAAATTTAAAAGAAACTCTTAATATTTCAAATAGAGATGTAACTATGTATTTTGATAGAGATTTAGATTCATTTTATTTTGACAATTGTAAATCTTTTAAAGTCATTTTAACTGAATTACCAAATACAATTGAAATATATGAAATAGATGCTACTCAAGATAATTGGATACCTAAAAAAATTAATGGCGTACCAGTTGATGATTACATGAATAGAACAGATTTTACATTATTAGAAGAAGATTTCTTGGTTACAGATTTAAAACAAAGACATAAAGATATATTATTTTATGATAATATTGGTAACCTTGATATTGAAATGGTATTTGAAAAATTTAAAAAAACGCCTTTTAGTTTAGATGTATTAATAAATACATATAATAATTTGTTTAATGATAATAATTGTATGTCAAAAGAAAATAAAAACACTATTAAAAGATTAAAATATATTACTGCTGAAAGATATGTAGAACAAGGTTTTAAATATGAAAAAGCACTTAATTATGCTGAAACAATATTCCAAACAATAGAAGAATATAAAAAACAAATTGTTAATGCTATAAATGGAAAGAATAAGTTTCCTGATAATTCATTAATTGGTGTTATAAAAAAATTACAAATTTCTACTAAATGATTATTTTACACTTTTTAAAAAAATTAAAAGTAGGTTATCTATTTACACACTGTTATTGGCTCTGACAATAGCATAGTGTGTTAGCATTTTGAGAAAATGGTTTTATTAAAGCCGAGCATTTGATTTTTGCTCGACTTTTATATGTCTATATTTTTATTAACATCATAATTTATTCCATTTTTATATTATATATCTTTATACTTAATGCTCAATATCATCTTTTTTAGTTTCATTTAACACTTTTTCAACTTCATTAATTAACTCTTCTTTTTTAGGAATATAATAAGTATAAGTAGATGTAAAAACATTGTTTGAAAGTCCACCTAAAGCATAATCAATTGCAATATCCTTTTTACTTTTACAAAGAATTATTCCTA
>CANRKE010000027.1 GCA_947631135.1 uncultured Bacilli bacterium
AAGTGATATGTCAATACTCATTTATAAAAAAATAAAAAAATTTTAATGGACATATATTATAAAATATGATATTATATGAAAAAATATGTTTATTTTGAATATTATTTAATTTATATGCACAAAATATTACTGGTGATAAGTTATGGATAAAGCAATTACTAAAGATATGTTATGGCATCTATTTAAAGAAACTGGGGCAATAGAATATTATCTATTATATAAAAAAATGAATTAGTGGTGAAAAAAGTTGGAAAGAATTAACGTAGAAGGATTTGTAATAAATGAAACGCCTTATAAAGAATCAAGTAAAATAATTAATATATTAACACGACAATATGGTGTTATTGGTATAATAGCTCGTGGTGCAAAATCTATTAAGAGTAAACTTAGGGTTGGAACAAGTAGACTTGATTATTCTAATTTTGAAATATTATATAAAGAAGATAAATTATCTACATTGGTAGATGTTAAAATAATTGATAACTTTAAGAATATAAAATTTGATTTAGAAAAAACTACTTATATGTATTATCTTTTAGATTTAGTAGCTCAAATTAGTAAAAATGAATATAATGAGGAAACATTTGATATATTACTTTCTGCAATAAAAAAAATAGATGAAGGTTATAATCCATCCATAATAACTAATATAGTCGAAATTAAAATGCTTAATTATTTGGGTGTTATGCCTATATTAGATAGATGTAGTATGTGTGGAGAAAAAACCGATATAATTACTCTCTCTAGTAGATGTGGAGGATTAGTATGTAAAAATTGTAGAACAAACGAATATTTAGTAAATATTAATACTGTTAAAATAATTAGAATGTTATATTATGTAAATATTAATAAAATAAGTAAATTAAATATCAGTGATATAGTTGCTAAAGAAATTAATAGTTTCATAAAAGAATATTATGAATTATATACAGGAATATATATTAAAAACAAAAACTTTTTAGATTATATAAAATAATCTAATTTTTTTATAATGTATAACAAAATAATACAATATTTGACAAATATTATTATTATAATATCTAATATACATTAAAGGAGAAATTTTATGAAAAATAAATTGTTAGAAATAATAAAAAAAGAAATAATAAAGGAAACAAAAAAAATAATCAATAATGCTAAAGTAACAGCACGTGAAAATAAATTAGATAATATAGATAAATTATTACTTATAAATAATAATATTGAGTTATATCTAGATTCATTAAAAGAGTATTTTATATTTGATGATGATTTGATTAATAAAATATTTGTATTAAAAAATGAGTCTATAATCGAAGCAAAAAAAGATATTTGCAATGTTATATTAAACATTATTAAAAATGAACAAAAAGATGTATTTATAAAAATTATTGATTATATTAATACTTTAAAATCTAAAGGTATAGACATAGATATTAATAGTATAGAAAATAGTATATATAAACCTATTAATTTAGATATGCAATTTTTAGAATATAATCAAGTATTTGGTATCAACAAATTAGATATAATTAAAAAGTATGGAACAAAATGTGAATTAACTGACTTTGCGATACTATTAGGTAGTATTGTATCAGAGGATAATAAAACTGGTTGGTGGTGGATAAAGAATTATGCAGGATATGGTGATGCAAAAGTAGTATGTTATGAAGGAAATTGTTATTCTTTTCCTGTAAATATTGATAGTATATGTATAAGACCAGTAATAAAATATTCATCTATTGAAAAATATTGTACAAACAAAAAAGTAATAGATGATAATATTTTAGAAGTTGATTTTGGTGAATTGCCAAATAATACAGTAAATATACAAATATATAATATATTGGAAAATAAATATAATGATGGTAGTATTGAAAGAACTAGTAAAGTTTATACAATAGATAATGAATATAATAAATTTAAAAATAATAAATGTATTGAATATATATATGATAATAAAAAATATATTAGATTCGTAGTATTTAATAATAAAAATAAAAATGGAATGATTAATGGGGAAAAAATTAATGTAGGTGACATATATTGGTTAGAGGTTAAAAATATAAGATGGATAGTAAGCTTAAATAATGATATTGCTATACCAAAATATCTAATATTTTCAGGAATAAAATTTAATAATGATAGAAATTATAGTGGAGATTTTAATAATACCAATATTAAAAATTTTATGGATAATCATTTAAGTATAGATATACAACAATTAAATAGTATTAAAAATAAATATATTAAAAGTAAAAAATTAGTTAAAAATACATAAAAGCAATTATATAATTAACACAAAAAATTGTATATTATTTAATTTAATTGAGTTAAGATAAGAGGAATATAATTGGATATATTTAAATTTAGGAAATGAGGTTTTTAAAAGAAGTACTAATTCAAATATATATGTAGATAAAACAAGATTAATAGAATATGCAAACAGAATTTTAGATACTAGGCAGGTTTATATTTGTGTATCAATGCCAAGAAGATTTAGTAGAATATATGATGCTAAGATTTTATGTATATAATATAATCATAGTGTTTATTATAATGATTTATTTAAAAAATTAAAAGAATATTATACAGAAATAATTGATAATTCTATAAATCAATTACCCAAAACATTAGAAAAAATATATGTTAAAACAAATATTTATTTATATATAAACACATATAATATTATTGACAATCAAAACGTTTATATGTATAATTATTCCATGTGGGAGGGCTGATACTATGCTTGTAGATATAAGTTTACTTCTATCAAATGTAGTAGATGAAATTAAAATAGATGAAGATATAACATTTGATATTGAAGATATAAAAAATATTGGAATGTTAGATTTAAAAAATGTACATGTAAATGGCAATATTACTAAAATGGGAATAGACACATTATCATTAAATTTAAATATAACAGGAAGTATGTTTATAGAATGTGCGATAACCCTAAAACCAGTAGAACATAAATTTAATATCAATATAATCGAAGAAAAGATAGAAGAAAATGAAAATATTTTAAGAAAAGATGAAAATACACTTGAATTAAAACCGTTTTTGTGGGAAAATATTGTAGTGGAGAAACCACTACGTATCATATCGGATGATGCATATGATAAAGAATACAAGGGTAGTGGTTGGCAATTGGTTAGTGATGAAAATTATGAAAAAACAAATAAAGCTTTAGCATCACTATCTGATATGTTTAAAGATAAGGAGGAATAAAAATGGCAGTACCATTTAGAAGAACTAGTAAAACTAGAAAAAGAATGAGAAGAACACATTATAAAATAAGTGCGAATAATGTAGTTACTTGTCCAGAATGTAATAAAGCAATACGTCCTCATAGAGTATGTCCTTACTGTGGATCATATAAAGGAAAGACTGTTGTAGAAGTTAAAGATAAGGATAGTGAATAGTCACTATTTTTTTGTCTTGACTAAAATTTTGAAAAATTTAATAAATATAGTATAATTAAATATAGAAAGAAGGAATATTATGAAAATAATGGCAATTAATGCGGGGAGTTCTTCCTTAAAATTTAGTTTATTTAATATGGAAGATAAAAGTTTAATAACATCAGGTTTATTTGAAAGAATTGGAATAGATGGTATATTTACTATAAAATATAATGGAGAAAAAACAAAAATTAATAAAGAATTTAAAAATCATAAAGAAGCTGTTGAATATCTATTAGAACAATTAATTGAATTAAAAATAATTGATTCTTTAGATGAAATAGATGCAGTTGGACATAGACTTGTTCATGGAGGAGATATATATAGTGATAGTGTAATAATTACAGATAAAGTAATTGAAGATGCTAAAAGATTATCAGAACTTGCTCCAAGTCATAATCCAGCAAATATAATAGGAATAGAAACATTTAAACAAGTTTTACCAAATACTCCTGCAGTAGCAGTATTTGATACAGCTTTCCATTCAACATTAAAAGATGAAGCATATCTTTATCCAGTACCATATGAATGGTATACAAAATATGGAATTAGAAAATATGGATTTCATGGAACTAGTCATAAATTTATTAATAAAACTATTAGTGAATATTTAGGACGTAATGATCTTAAAGTAATTTGTTGTCACTTAGGTAATGGTGCATCAATATCAGCAATAGATAAAGGTGTATGTATAGATACAACAATGGGATTTACACCAAATGCTGGACTTATGATGGGTACAAGATCAGGGGATATTGATAGTACAATAATTCCATTTGTAATGTCAAAAACAGGTAAAACACTAGATGAAGTAATGGATGATTTAAATAAGAAGAGTGGATTTTTAGGAGTATCTGGAGTATCTAGTGATTTAAGAGATATAGCTGATGCAGTTAATAATGATCATAACGAGTTAGCTGATTTATCAAGAAGAATGTTTGCAAGAAGAATAGTAGGGTATATTTCTATGTATAATACATATTTGAATGGTGCAGATGTAATATGCTTTACTGGTGGTATTGGAGAACACGATGAAGATGTTAGAAAACTTGTAATTGATGGTTTAGAAGTATATGGTATAAAATTAGATGAAGAAAAAAATAATAATGTAAAGGAAGATATTGAACTAGTATCAACTAATGATTCAAAAATAAAATGTTATGTTGTTTGTACTAATGAAGAATTGATGATAGCAGAGGATACACAAAGACTAGTTAATAATATGTAATATGGCAACTTTTAAAGATATATATAAATATATTAAAAAATATAATAATATTGTAATAGCTAGACATCTAAGAGTAGATCCAGATGCTCAAGCATCATCACTCGCACTCAAAGAACTAATATTAAATACATTTAATAATAAGAATGTCTATGCAGTAGGAATTAGTGCTTCTAAATTTAAATATATGGGGGCTTTAAATAAATTACCTGAGGATTTAAGTAATACATTATTAATAGTACTTGATACACCAGATTTAAAAAGAGTAGATATAGATTGTGAAATAAATTCATTTTCATATACTATAAAAATAGATCATCATCCGTTTGTAGAAGAATTTTGTGATTTAGAATATATTGATGATGATGCAAGTTCAACATGTGAAATAATACTTGATATGGCATATGAAACTAAAATGAAATTAAATGAAGAATCAGCTAAATTATTATTTCAAGGAATAGTAAGTGATACTAATAGATTTACAACTATTAATACTACAGCAAAAACATTTAATTTAGTTCATAAACTAATTAATGATACTAAAATAAATTTCGTAAGTTTATATAATGATTTATATAGAAGACCATTAACAGAAGTTAGAATACAAGGGTATATAGCTCAAAATATGACTGTTACTGAAAATGGATTAGGTTATATAAAAATAGATGATGATATAATTAAAGAATTTGGTGTTGATGCTGCAAGTCCAGGAAATATGATAAATAACTTTAATTATATTGATGAAATAATGGCGTGGGCATTTGTATCACATGATGTAAAAAATGATATTTATAGAATAACTATAAGATCTAGAGGACCAATAATTAATTCTGTTGCATCAAATTATAATGGTGGAGGACATCAATTAGCTAGTGGTGCTCGGGTAAAAACTATGGAAGAAGTAGATAGTTTACTTGAAGATTTAGACTTTGAATGTAAAAAGTTTAGAGGTGAAGAAGATGAAAATAAACAGTGTTGAAATAAAGGTTAGTGCGGTTAGAACTAGTCAATATCCAGATGACTATAAACCTGAATTTTTGATAGTTGGAAAAAGTAATGTTGGAAAATCAAGTTTTATTAATACTCTTATGAATAGAAAAAATTATGCTAAAACATCATCTAGACCTGGTAAAACTCAAACACTTAACTTTTATTATGTTAATGAAAAATTTTATCTTGTCGATGTTCCTGGATATGGTTATGCACTAACAAGTAAGGTTGTACAAGAGAAATTTGGTAAGATGGTAGAAGATTATCTAACAAATAGAAAAAATTTAAAACACGTATTTATGCTTGTTGATTTTAGGCATAAACCAAGTAAAAATGATATATTAATGTATAATTATTTAAAATATTATAATTTACCTGTAACAATAGTAGCTACTAAAATAGATAAAATATCTAAAACACAATGGGAAAAATATAAACAAATTATCATAAAAGAGTTAAATATTGTTCATGGTGATGATCTTATATTATTCTCTAGCTTATCAAAAGATGGAAAAAAAGAAGTACATGATATTATTGAAAATTATTTAGAAGTTTGATTTTTATTGAAGTGACAATAGTAAATTATTGTTGCTTTTTTAAATAAAAATATTATTAAAATTAATTCAAATAATTATATAATTGATAACTCAAAGAATTTATGTTAAAACAAATAAAAAATCTAAAAATGATAAAGATTTACAAAATAAATATTTAAACAATTTAAATAATTATAATAAAGCTAAATAATTGTTTAAGCACTACTTAAATTAAAAAGTAGTGCTTAATTTATATACTTTATTAAAATATATTATTTACTATATTATCTATATTATCTTTTAATTTATCTATACTTAAATTATTAGTTAATTTTCCATTACTTGCTAATATTTTACCATTAACCATAGTCATAACTATATTTTCTTTAGATGTGTTATGAACAACTTGACTTATTAAATTATTAGTAGGATAAATATTAATATCAGATAAATCAAGCATAATAATATCTGCTTTTTTTCCAATTTCAATAGAACCAATAAAATTATCCATACCCATTGCTTTAGCTCCATTAATAGTAGCCATTTTAAGTACATCATAACTATCCATTATATTAGCATTTCTATATATACCTTTTTGTAAAAGATCAACATAAGCCATATGATAAAACATATTTATATTAAATGAAGAGCCAGCACCATCAGTACCTAAACATACATTAATACCTTTGTCTAATAATTTTTTAACATCACAAATTCCACTTCCTAAAACTAAATTACTTACTGGATTATGTACAATACTAATATCATATTTATTTAATTTATCTAATTCATCATCACATAAATATATACCATGTGCAAGAATGAGTTTATTATTAGTAAGATTAGTATCAATTAAAGCATCAGCCATATTCTTTTTATATATTTTACCAATAATTTGAACTTCATTTACTGTTTCACAATAATGCATATGTACAGGTAGATTATATTTACTAGCAAAATAACTTACTTTTCTTAAATAATTTTTAGAACAAGCATACATAGAATGAGGTGCCATACAAAAACTTATTAAATCATTCTTATTATTATATTTCTTATATAAATCTAAAAAGTTTTTAAGTCGTTCATTACCAAGTCCATCATTATCCTTTAAAAAATTAGTAAATACACATCTTATATTAGATTCTTCTATAGCTTTAATAGTAGTATCTGAACCAACATAATGATCAAAACATGTAGTAGTACCAGTTAATATCATTTCAACAGTTGACAATAGAGTAGAAGCATATATATCTTCATCACTCATCTTACTTTCAGCAGGCCAAGTTTTTTTATTAAGCCAATCTATTAATGGAAGTCCATCACTAGTATTTCTAAATACACTCATTCCTAAATGTGTATGTGAATTTATAAGTCCAGGCATAACAATTTTACCTTTAGCATTTATTACCTTATCATAATCTTCATTATAATTATTTCCAATATAATATATAATATCGTCCCAAACTACAATATCCAATGTTTCAAATTTATTTTCTCTTTTTTCATCCATTGTAATAACAGTGGCATTTTTTATCCATGTTTTCATATATAACCTCCGTATTTATTCTCTAATATAATACTAATATACTTATTTTTTAAAGTCAATCATTTTTTAAAATTTTATTTAAAAAATAAATATCTATCCTTTAATAATACTTTAGATTTTATTTCATTAATTTCACTTGCAACTTGCCTATCATCATTATCTAATAACATATATTATATATAGTATTGAATTATTTATAAAAAAAAGGACATAAGTCCTATTTAGTTGTTTTTAAAGAATCCATATATTTTTCATATTTACTTTTAATATTGTCATCTTCAATAGAAAGTCCAGCATCTTTTCTTAACTCTTCTAATGCTTTATATTTCATAGTTGTATCATTATTTAATTTTTCTTGAGCTAATGTTTCAGTTAATTCATCTTTAACATCTTTTAATTTTGGTTTATCTTTTTGATCAGTTTTTAAAATTATATGATATCCATAAGTAGATTTTACTGGTTCAGTAGTATATTTACCAACTTCTAGTTTAACGACAGCATCTTCAAATTCATCAACCATCTTACCTTTAGCGAAATATCCTAAATTACCTCCATCACTAGCGCTTCCTTCATCATCTGAATTTTCTTTAGCAAGTTTAGCAAAATCTTCACCATTATTCAATTTTTCAATAATTTCTTCAGCTTTCTTTTTAGCATCTTCCATAGCTTTATCGCTATCTTCATTATTTTCATCAGGTTTAATTAGAATATGACTTGCTTTTATTTCACCACGATAATCATTTTCATAATAATCATTTAATTCTTTATCACTAACTTGACTTTTAGCATAATCAAGTGCAGCTAAATTTCTACGATAATCAAGAGCAATTGTTTGTCTTAGATCATCTTCAGTCATATTAGATTGTTCAAGTGCATCTTTAAATCCATCTTCACCATAACTTGAAACATATTGTTCTATTTGAGCATCAACATATTCCTTTAATTTATCATCTTCTTCATATTTTTCTTCAAGTATTATTTTATCAACCAACTCAACTAGAACATCAACACCATATTTTTCTTTTAATTCATCAAAGATGTCATTTGCAGAAACATTCTTACCATTAACTGATACAAAAACATCATCACCATTAGATAATTTAGGAACTTTCCCACATCCAGTGCATAACAATAAACATAAGCACATTAACATAATTACTTTTTTCTTCATGTGTATTCTCCTTTCAAAGTAACTAATAATATAATACCAAAAAAAACTAAAAAAAACAATAAATTGGGCTAAAGTATATCACATATAATTTAAATTTGTATAAAATATTGTGAAAAGATAAAAAGGAGGTATTTATTATGGGTCAATCTTATGTATCTGGTTATGCAATCGTTTTAGTTCTATTTATATTACTAGTAATCATCTTAGGAGCATGGATATAATAAAAGTTTAAAGGGGGTGTATTTATGAGTTGTCAACAAAATAGTTGTCAAGGTGGAGGTTATAGCAATTACTTAATAATCATAGTATTATATGTATTATTAGCTATAATTCTTGGATCTGCATTTTGCTGTTAAATAATGGGTTTCCCATTATTTTTTCTTTTTATATTTACAAAATAATTATATATAACTATAATATATATTGAGATGAGGCCTATGAAAAATAATAAAAAACTAATAATTAAATGGATATGTTTAATAATATGGATGAGTATTATATTTATTTTATCTAATCAACCTAATTCATATAAAGTTACTTACGATATAATAGATAATACACTTATTAAATTTAATATATCTGGTATTACTTCAATTTTAAATATAATAATAAGAAAATCAGGACATATTACTGAATTCTTAATACTTACTATTTTATTTATATCATTAATAAAAGAATATACTAATAATAATATTAAAATAATTTTAAGTTCTTTAATATTCAGTTTTTTATATGCTTGTAGTGATGAATTTCATCAATCATTTATATATATGAGAAGTGGAGTATTTAGTGATGTTATTATAGATTTAATAGGAGTTATAATTGCTCTATTATTCTACTATATATTTAATTTAATTAAGAAAAAGAAGGGTTAACTTTCTTTTTTTATTAACCCTCTATATATAAAGTAAAATATAATAAATAGAAATAAATTTAAAATACTTAAATATAATAAATTAGTAAATACACTATCAGATATAATTTCAATAAATATTCTATAATTATTAAAATTATTTACTATTAATTTTATAGATAGTGCAATAATAATAGTAACTATTGAACATATTAAATTTATTTTTGAAAATAACTTAATAAATTTAGTATTATTTTTTAATATAAAAGCTAGTAATAAGAGTAATATACAAATACCTATTAATATAATATAACTATAACTATCATTAAAAATATTTCTAAAATTAATCATGTGTATAATCACCTATATCTGTACTATATATAGTATCTATAATATAATCTGTATTTTCATATGTATATTTAATTACATCATCTCTTTGTTTTTTAGTTATATTATAATCTATATCTTTTAACACAGTATCTATATTATCTTCAACTATATTTATTATTTGTTCATTAGTATATTTATAACTTATATCACCAGTTAAATTATAATCATATATACTATTTACTATATCTGTAAGTATTTCATTTACTGTACTATGTTCAATAAGTTTAATTAAAGTATCATCATCTAATGTAGTTAACTCTTTAATAGTTTTAAATATTTCAGTTTCATTACCATTATCATCATGTATAAAATTATTAAATAGTTTAGTTTCAACATTAGAACTAATTGATTCTGGTTTAATAGATTTTGATATTGATATAAATATATTAAAAGATATAATAGATATTGTAATTATAATACTCATAAATGTTATTATAAATTTTTTCATTTTTCTTCACCACTATTATTATGTATATTTAATTATATAAAATTCCTACATTAAATATTTTTCTTTAGATTTATAATATAAATCTTCAATTTTTATATAATTATCCTCTCTTATATTAGCTTTTAAATAATTAAATATATTATTTGGATTCCCATACATTAATACTTTCCAATCTTTTTTAATTATTTTAAGTATTATTTCTGCTTCATTATTATTAAGATAAATATTATTTTTTATTCCGTAATCAATTATTTTATTTTTATCTAATTTCTTTATATAATTTTCTATAATATGATTATACATATTCTCACCCAATATAATAGTATGATTAATTATTTTAAAGATGAATAGAATTATAACGATTGACTAAATCAATATAAATTATTATACTTTAAGTAAAGGAGGAGTAATTTATGATTGAAACGTTTAGAGATGTAATACAAAATACAGTAGGATATAATCTAAATAATGTATCAGATAGTGTAATCTTTTTAATGGGTATTGTTATTATATTAATATTGATTGTTTCACTATTCGCACTTATAGTACAAATATTTTTAGCTCTTAAATATCGTAAATACAATAAAAAACAAAACAGCATAGGAATGACAGGAGAAGATGTTGCAAGAAAAATATTAGATGATAATGATTTACAACATATAAAAGTTAAAGCAAATGGTTCAATTCTTTTTGGAAATAGTTATAGCCACTTTTTTAAAAAGGTTAGATTAAGAAGATTAACTTGGAAAAAAGCATCTGTATCATCTTTAGCAATGGCATCACAAAAATCATGTTTAGCAATTATGGATAAAGAAAATGATCCTGACATGAAAACTAGAATTAGATTGACACCACTTATATATTTTGGACCGATTGCATTTATTCCATTAGTTGTTATAGGTGTGTTTATAGATCTTCTAATTATGGGAAGTTCATCATTAACATTTACTACAACATTTTCAGTAATTGGTTTATTGATATATATAATTTCATTTATAATGTCAATAAAAATATTGAAAACTGAAATTAAAGCTCAAGAAAAAGCATACAAATTATTAAAAGATAATAATATGGCTACTGATGATGAATTAGTAATGATTAAAAAATTATTCAAGTTATATAATATTCAATATGTAAACGATATGATTATATCATTACTAGAACTTGTTTATAGGATATTACAAATTATAGCTAGTATTCAAAATGCAGATTCTATTAATAATTAAAATTTAAAAATCATACTTCTATTAGAGGCGTGATTTTTTTTAAAATTATTGACATTTATAATAAAAAAATATATAATAACTACTACATAAACAAGGGGGGTATTATATTATGATAGACGAACTAAAAATAATTAAAAACAAATTTGGAGAAAAAATGAGTAGATATTGTAGAGATTATTTATCTACTGTACTAGATGAAAATGGTAAACTATTACAAATATTACTTGAACATTTTAATCCTAGTCATGAATTATATAAAGATTTAGAAGAAAATGATATATTAGATGACTTTAAAAATTATATATATAAATTAGCTTACAATAATAATGATATTATATATAAAACAAATAAAACACCTGAAGAATTATTAAGTGAAGCAGGATATAATCTATTTGAATGTAAAACAGAAGATGATATTCAATCATTTAAAAAGTATTATGCACCAGGTGAAGAATTATGTACTTTTTATGGTGGGAGATTAAATAGTTGTAGAGTGTTTTTTGCAGTGAAAAAAGATGTAGATAATATAAGAAGAAGTGATTATAATAATCCAAAAAGACAAGATAAGTATGGAACATCAGTAATAAGTATACAATTTAGAAAAGATGGGACAAACTCATTATCAATAAAAAATAGATATAATCATGATGTTATAAATCCTGATGCAACATTTTCAAATAACTTAGATAATATAATTTCAGGATTAACATATAGTTTTGAAAAATATTATAATATAGTACAAAAATATAAAAATAATAATTTTGAAATTCCTGGATATCAACCTCATCAAGGTAAATATTATAAATATAATTGTGAAGATAATGATATATATTATTGCTCTGATAATATAATAATAGATCATGGTAATATAAACAAATATGATAAATTAAGATATATAGTATTTGATTATTTTGTATTAGATATGATAGACAAAAAGATAATAAAATATGATAATAAAATTATTGATTCATTTACAGATACTATAGGAGAATTTGATAAAGTAAGAGTATTAAAAAAAGAATATGGGAAAGAAATTATTATAAGCTCTGAGAATAAAGAAGATATAATAATTAAATTAGATAAAGATAATAATATGATTGGATATATAAATAATAATGTTGAAACTATAGGAGATGACTTTTTATATTCTAATGAAAAATTAATTGAATTAAAACTTGGAAAAGTTGAAAATATAGGAAATGACTTTTTATCCAATAACACAAAATTAACAACAATATCATTACCAAATGCGATTAATATAGGAAATTCCTTTTTATACAAAAATCAAATCCTAACAATACTGTCATTACCAAATGTAAAAAATATAGGAAATAGATTTCTATATCGTAATACAGTACTAACAACATTAACATTACCAAGTGCAATCAATATAGGTGATTACTTTTTATTCGATAACAAAGAACTAACAATGCTATCCTTACCAAATGCAATTAATATAGGAAATAACTTTTTGTATAGTAATACATCACTAACAACATTAACATTACCAAATGTAAGAAATATAGGAGATAACTTTTTATGTGAAAATCAAAACCTAACAACACTATCATTGCCAAATGTAAAAAATATAGGAAATAGATTTCTATATCGTAATACAGTACTAACAACATTAACATTACCAAATGTAGCTAATATAGAATACTACTTTTTATACTGGAATGAAAATTTAATAACGTTATCATTACCAAATATAGAATATATTGGTGCTCATGCTTTAGAATTCAATAAAAATATCAATATTTATGATATGTTAAATAACAAAAATTCAGAAATAAAGAAATTAAAAAAAAGTTATTAATATAAAGTAAATAAATTGGAGGCATTATATTATGATAGACGAATTAAAAATAATTAAAAATAAATTTGGAGAAAAAATGAGTAGATATTGTAGAGATTATTTATCTACTATACTAGAAGAAAATGGTAAACTACTACAAATATTACTTGAGCATTTTAATCCTAGTCATGAATTATATAAAGATTTAGAAGAAAATGAGATATTAGATGAATTTAAAAATAATATACTTAAATTAGCATACAATAATGAAAATGATGATATATATAAAACAAATAAAACACCTGAAGAATTACTAAATGAAGCAGGATATAATCTATTTGAATGTAAGACAGAAGATGATATTCAATCATTTAAAAAATATTATACACCTGGTGAAGAATTATGTACATTTAGGGAAAATCGATT
>CANRKE010000028.1 GCA_947631135.1 uncultured Bacilli bacterium
TTGCAACTTTTGTATTATGTAATTACTATGTATCTTATACCTCTATATTATCATATTTTTTTTAAGTTGTAAATTGTGTAACTGATTATATTTAAAAATATTAAGAAATATAAATTATGATTATTTCTTAATATTTTATTAATAAATTTTATTCTTTTTCTAATAGTTTAACAATATATGGGACACCTTGTTTTATATAATATCCAAATTTTTCTGGTAAAGTTTCATTTAGATATCTTGGACTCTTTGTTAATTTGATAGTAAATTGTTGTGCTAATCCATTACCTACAAATACTGCTTCATTATTTGTAACGTAATTTTTATACCAAGTATTGTATTCTTCCTTCTTTATGTTCATTATAGTATCAACTATAATATATTTAAAGCATTCAATATCTTTAACACTTTCAAACAATTTATCAAATTTATCTTGTTTTTCTTTAGATAATTTATTTTTAAAATTTTGTAATCCATATATTATACAAATATAATCCATATTTGTTGCATTTGTGTCTTTAAGTTTATTAGCGATTTCTATAAGTTTATCAAATACTTCTTCAAATCTATCATTATAGTATACCAACTTATCTTGTTTAACACTTTCTTCATATAGTTCATTTGCATCTAAAATTATTGTAGACACCCCATTTGTATTTGTAAATGATTCAACAAGTCCTAATATAAATGATTTTATTTCATCCATATCATTTCCAGATATCATTGATACTATTTTATTCTTGAAATTGAATAGTGCTGGTTGAATATTTTCTTTGTATAATCCAACAGGCATTCTTGATAAGTCGCTAATATATTCAGATAATTCAGTATAAGTAACTTTATTTGGCAATACAGGTATTTTTTTAGCTTTTGGTAAATTACTTTCTATCAATGTTTTACATATATTGTTAATAACCTGTGTCATATTCTCATCGTTTGCAAATCGTGCAGTTTGAAATTCATAAATTGAATCATATTTTACCAATCCTCTTCCATCAATTTTGCTTGGTGTTATACCTCCAGTTTTTCCAAAAATTGACATGAAATCTGATGGATTAGCAAGTTGAAGTGATAATAAATTTGAAAAGTTTTGTTGTAATTTGTATCTTACACCACTTACACCACTTACAGTAAGTATAAATGTTATACCATATCTAATACCATCTCTTGTCATTGATTGAATATCTTCATCATATTTTTCAGCATTATCTTTAAATACTTCATAATTATTTATTACAATAACTATAATTGGTAAAGTTTTTCCACTATTCTTAATATATGTTTCATAATCACCATTATAATCAACAAATATTTTTTTTCTTTCTGCAATTTCATCATTTATTAGTTTAATTAAGTTATCTAATTTTTCTTCTTCACCTAACAGTACAATATCTCCTACTTGTGGTACTTTATTGTAAATTCTTAATGTTTCAGCACCATAATCTATTAAATATAAATTTACTTCTTCAGTTCTATGAGCTGTTATAATTGAGTAAATCAATGCATTTAATACCATTATTTTACCTGACCCAGGCATTCCATATACTATAGTATTTGAATTTGACACATCAATTGTTACTAAATTTTGTTCTTGTTTTGCAGGGTTATCATACTCACCAATAATTGGTTTTATATTAAATTGACTTTCTTTATAGTTATATTTTTTTCTTAGAGCATCAACAAATATTTTAGCTGGAATTTTTTCTAACCATAATGGTTTTACTTTTATATTTAAATTATTAGATAAATCTGACAAATACTTTACTATATTAGGTAATTCTTCACCATAAGATTTTAATTTTTTATTGTTTTTATCATTAACACTTTTAATTGTATATCCAACATTATCTATGAAATTTACAGATGTATCTATAGTTTTTTTAAATTTTTCAGTTTTATAGTATTGAGCTCCTGCATATGCAGCTTGTCCCATAGTAAAATATTCATTATATCCAACTTGGAAAAAGAATCTACCTGTATTTTTAATCATTGCAGCATCAGGCACTTTTATCATATCCATACTATCTTGTCTATCTTGAACTCTAAGGCAAACTTTAAATTTAGCATTACTCCATATTTGATCATTAACAACACCACTTGGTTTTTGGGTTGCTAAAATTAAATGTACTCCTAAACTACGACCAATACGAGCGATCGATATTAGTTGATCCATGAATTCTGGTTGTTGACTTTTTAATTCTGCAAATTCGTCACTTATTATAAATAAATGTGATATTGGTTCTTTTAAAAGCCCATCTCTATAAAATTTTTGGTATTTATATATATCGATAGTACTTTCGTTTAATTGCTCTCTAGCTTGAGCAAATAATTTTTGTCTTCTTTTTAATTCACTTTCTATAGAAGCAAAATTTCTTTTTATTTCTACAGTATCTAAGTTTGTTATAACACCACATAAATGTGGTAATTTTATTCCACTTTCATTATTGTAAAATGCACCAGCTAAACCTCCTCCTTTATAATCAATCAATACAAATTGAACTTCTTTAGGACTGTAGTTAATAGCTAAAGATAATATGTATGTAATTAGAAATTCAGATTTACCAGATCCGGTCATACCTGCTATAAGTCCATGAGGACCATGGAATTTTTCATGTAAATCGATTTTTAAAATATCACCATTTTTATTTATTCCAACAGGTGAAGCTAAGGACCCAGTAGGATTGCTATTTTCCCATCTACTAATAACATTTAATTGATCAATATTACCTACATTATATAGTTCTAAGAATGTTATGTTATCTGGTAGTAGATATTCCCCAGATTCCTGTATAATTGGTAAATTTGATAACGATAAACAACAATTTTTAATATTTATATCTGGTGTTATGATGTCTGCTTTAAACTCGATTTGCTTTTCAGTTACTAATTCACTCTCAAACATAGTTGATATATTTTGTTCTATATTAATAAATGTATTACATTCATCAGGTAATCCAAGTAATTTTTTATTATTTATCATAATACTAAATCCACAATTATTATTTTTTTGTTCTAATAACGTTTTAATAAATTCATTATTTCTTATTGAATAGAAATCATCAGTAATTATTATATAGTATGGAACTATAATATTTCTTTTATTATCATTTTTATTTTCCTTATTTTCCTCAATTCTCTTTTGTAATATATCATGTAAGTATGTTGTTATTTGCATAATATCCTCAGAATTAGTTCCAAAAAATCTAATTGAATTATCATTATTCCAAGTAAAGGGTAACAGTTTTAAATACTCCCATTTACTACTATTTTTTTCATTGGTTAATATTACTAATTTTATATATTCATAACTGTGAAATGTTATTAATCTTAAAATAATTCCATCAATAAATTGCTTTGTTAAAAATTCATTACCTACAATAGCAGTAATATTCTTTTCATATAGAGAGAATGATATTGGAACATCTTTAATAATTTGTGTATCCCTTATTAGATTATCCATTATCAATCTTAAATTACTATCAACCATAGAAAAATGTTGTTCTGGATATTTAATTTCTATATCAGGTGTTACGTTTCCTATACCAATAGTAACATTAAGAAAATCATCGTGGTCCTTTTTTCTTTCCCATAGTGATCTTTTTCTATTTAATATTATATCTTCACATTCTTTTAATGATAAGTTATTTTCAATAATCGTCTTCTTTTGCCATTCTAATATTTCATTTATCATTTTTCTTTTTGATTCTATATATTGTGTATATCTTTTTTTACTTTCTAAATCTTTTTTTTCTTTTTGTTTGTTTTCATAATTTCTATTTAATGTGGGCCACATAATCATTGAGGACAACATTGCCATACACATAACAAGTTGTGGTGCAGCTTGACCTAAAGTTTTGCTACCATCCATAACGGCTGATAAGGCATTCCATCCCGTCATCATAGACACAATTCCCATAGTTAACATTGGTCCTACTACATATAGAAACGGTCTATCATCTTTTTCTTGTGGTTCAGGTGGTGGATCTATTTCAACTACAGTATGTTCTATTTTTGTAACAAAGCGTGGTGCTCTGAAAAAATAATCATCTGGCTCATATAATTCAACCTCATCACTTTCAGTTGTATCTATGTTATTTAATTGAATTACTGATTCATTAGAAAATGAATTGTCTGAGAAAGATACTGATTTAAGTGGATTATTTATTATAAAAGTTTCATTTATTATAATTATTTTTAATCCCATTATAAAAATTATATCTCCATTTTCAATTCCTTTACTTTGTACATTTATATTGTTAATATACATACCATCATTAACAAAACATTGTATTATATACTTGTTATTTTGTCTTATTATTTTAGCATGATTTTCTGCAATTTTAGGTAATTTACATATAATAGTATTCATTGCATTGCTACCAATATTTATTTCATTTATGTTATTGTTTATATGATATTGGGAAAAACTATAATCAAATATTGGTGAAAAATACAAAACATATAATTCTTTTGTTTTTTCAATATATATTTCATAAAACTGATAATATGCAATTCGCACATTTTCATTTGCTATACCATTTATTAATATCTTTACTGTATTATTGCTTTTTAAATACCACATTTTTTCATTTTTTGTTATGGATATTAAATTTCTTTTTTTGTTATTCTTATCATAATCATATATCCAATAATTACCATCTATATGTTCAGAAAAGCAAAAATTAGTGATTTTATCTTTCTTTATTAATGATACTCTCATATACTATTCCCTCCATTATAATAAAACAAGATTTGATCCATTCAATATTTTTTCATCTTTTGGATTTGAATTATATGGAAACACATATCCTGTGTCCCTATTAACAAGTTTGGTAGGATAGTTAACTGGATATTCACCTTGACTAATTTCATTAATTGCTTTTCCAAGTAAATATATTATATTTTTAATATTTTTATTAATTGGTATAAATATATCATATTCCTCTTCAATAAGAGGAACATATAATTTTATCATTATTTTGTTCATATATACACCTCTTTATTCTAAGATAATGATATCACATTGTTGTAAAACGGTCAATTATTTATAATAAATTATTTATAAGAAGTTATTATTTTATATTTTCTTACATCCATTTAAAATCTCATTTTTAAAGACTATTAACAATTTTTTCATAAGAAACTTATCCAATTAAAAATTAAATTATTTTTTATATATAGTTGAAAAATTGAAAGTATTATGTTATATTAATATCGTATAAATAGCTAGGATAACTATAATATCAAGTTATTTTAGAATATTTTAATGATATGGAGGTGAAATAATGGCAATAGGTAGTAGTCAAATAGGTACATTAAATATGCATAAAGCAAATATAGATAATTACCTTAAAAATGACGGATATATGCAATGTGGTCTTCCTGATGAATTTAATACCTTTGAATATGTAGTTGACCATTTGAGAGAGTGGGCTGATGAAACTGCTATTGGTAATGAAGCTCTAGGTGATCTTCAAACTTTAAATAATGGTATTAAACAATTAATTGACAATTCTTTATTGCTTTCTGATACTATACAAGAATTTATAGATAAGCAAATAGCTATAAATAATGGGTCAAATTAATATTGAATAAATAATAGATTTAAAGGGTCTTATTAACTTTTATTCTAAATACTAAGTAAGGAGGAAATTATTAATGGAAATAACTGCAAAAGAAATTGAAAGACAAGCAACACAAATAGATCTACAATCAGAAAATTTTGTAATGACATGTGGTCGTGTAGCAGACGATTTAATACATATTGCAATGATTGTTTCTTCTGAAGATAGTGAACTTTGTAAAACACTTACTAACTATGCTGAAACATATAATAATATTGCTGCTGTTGCTAAACAAAAATTTGAAAATCTTTCTATAATTATGCATACATTTGCTAATAATACTATTTCAAATGAAGAAAGTACTCAAAGTGTAATCAATAATTATAATAGTGCATTAGATGATATAAATTCATTAATTGCTTCTATTAATCAATAATTAAGTTTTTAAAAATCAAAAATTGTACGTAATATGTACAATTTTTTTATTTGTTCTCAAAAGATAATAAATTCTTAATATCATCTATAGTTAATCTAGATACTAAATTCTTATCTCTATCTTCACCCTCTATTATTTTTTCACTTAATTTTCTTTTTTTATTTTGAAGCTCTATTATTCTTTCTTCAATTGTTCCCTTAGCAACAAGTTTTATAACCTCAACAACATTTTTTTGACCAATTCTATGTGCTCTATCTGTTGCTTGGTTTTCAACTTGTGGATTCCACCACATATCTAGGTGTATAACGACATCTGCACTTGTTAAATTAAGTCCAACACCACCAGCTTTTAAGGTCATTAAGAATATATTAGTATCATCTGAATTGAATTTATCTACTAATTCCTGTCTTTTCTTGCCAGTTACTGATCCATCTATTATATAATGTGATATTTTTTCTTTTTTAAATACTATTTTTAATTTATCAATCGCACTTTTAAAATTGCTAAATAAAAGTATTTTATGTCCATTACTGCATACTTCTTTTACAATATCTATTAAATTATCAATTTTACTACTTCCATAAGTATAGTTGTTTAGATAAAGTGATGGATCAATACAAATTTGTCTTAATCTAGTTAAGAGTGGTAATATCATAAATTTACCTTTATTAAATCCTTGTTCATTTAATATATTATCCATTTCTTTTTTTACTTTTTCAAGTTCAATTGAATATAGAGTTTTTTGATGTGGATTTAAATCTATATATATATTATTCTCTATTTTCTTTGGTAAATCTTTAATTACATCTTTCTTAAGTCTTCTTAGCATAAATGATGATATTTGTTTATTTAATCTACCTAGTTTATCTAAGGATTCTTTTTGGAAATCAGAAACATTATAGTTTTTAGAAAATTTACTAAAATTAGATAAATATCCTGGCATTATATAATCAAATATACTCCATAATTCTAATACTGAATTTTCAAGTGGTGTACCTGTTAGAGCAAACTTTGTATCAGCATTAATCTTTTTAACTACTTTAGTAATACCTGCTTTTACATTTTTAATATTTTGTGCTTCATCAATAATACATACATCAAAATGTAAATTTTCATAATAATCTTTATCTTCTCTTAATATTCCATAAGTAGTTATTATTATATTCTCTTTTATATTAGATTCTAATATTTCATGTCTATGATTTTTATTTCCATCTAGTATTATATACTTAAGTTCAGGTGCAAATTTCTTTATTTCATTTTGCCAATTATATAGGATTGCTGTTGGAACAACTATAAGTGTTTTAAATTTTTTATTTTTTCTAATTTGTTCTAGTAGAAAATATATAATTTGTAATGATTTTCCTAACCCCATTTCATCAGCTAGTATTCCACCAAATCCACACTCATGTATATTCTTTAACCATCTGACACCAACTTTTTGATAATCTCTTAATATTTTTAATTCTTTCTCTTTAAGTTCAATATCTTTATCTTTATATTTTTCAAATTTTTGTATCAATTCATCGAATAAATTGTTAGTTTCAATAAATTTATACTTTTTACTATTTTTTAGACTATCAATATATATAGCTTTATATTTAGGTAATATTCCCTCACCACTAGATATATCTTTTTGTTGCAAGTCTAGTTCATCAACAAAATTTTCAAGTTGTTCTAAATCATCTTTTGTGCTTTCTAGATCTATTACATCCCCATTTTTAAGTCTATGATATTTCTTTTTTTGATTCAAACTTTCTAAAATATTAGCTAATTCTTTAGTTGGTATATCTCCCATATCAAAAGAATATTTCATAATATTATCTTTACCAATAGTAAAACTTGAGTGTGCACTTACTTTTCTTCTTATATTCATATTTTTAAGTCTATCTGTAATATATACATTATATTCTTTTAACATATCTGGTAGTTTTTCTTCTACAAAATATACTGCATTATCAAAACCATTTATATATATTTTACTATTTTCTTCGTCAATATTAAAACCATAATTTAATACTCTAGATAATATTTCTTTTTCATATATAATATCACGTACTATATTTCTTGATCTAATATCAAAATAATCTACTTCCTTATCATCATACATAAATTTTAGTTCACATAATAAATTATTATTAACAATATCTAAACATATTTTTTCACTTGGCTTAGTTATTTTAATTTCTTTTTCTAATTCTTTATCTAATTTTACATCACTTTTAATAAATGGAAGTACATTTTTCTTAAATTCATTAAAATCTTCTTTATCAAATTCTATATTAACATTATATACATCTAAAGTAGCAGAAATATATTGTTGTTGATATTTATTTAATTTATAAATCTTTTTTTCAGGTGGTATAAAAATATATTTATAATCATTATAAAAAATAATCATATTATCAATGTCACATAATACATTATAAGAATCTTTATTCTTTTTAATTTCTATATTCATATTATAATCATCACTTATTTTATCCATATGATATATTATACCATCAAAGCATAAATCAAATTCTTTTTTTTCTAGTATATTCATAAGTAATCTATAGTTTTTATTAGAAACAGTTATGGTATTATAATCTATGTCACCATCATTATTAATTTTTGATAGAAAATTAAGTAATTCATTATCTATATCATCAAAGTAATGAATACTTGAATCATATGTTAAATTTTTACCAAATTTTAATGTAAAATCATCATAATTTCTACCATTTAGAATACTTTTTGCTTTAGAATTTAATGAGTAATATTGTTTGCCATCACCAATTTTTATTTTAAGTGTCAAACAAGAAGAATATTCACTACGTACTTCAATTTTTAAATCTAATTTTTTCTTTGGTTTTATAAGTATATTATTATCTGTATATTTTTTTATAAATGATTTTGCAATTTTCTTTTTAATTTCTTCTGCTGAATAATTTTTTATAAGTTCATCTTTTTCATTTATTAAGACTCCAAGTAAGTGTTTACAAGCACCATAATAACCAAATGCAAAGCAAGAACAATCTGCCTCTTTTAAAATATTATCCTCTACTAATAGTCTTACTGTTTCATTATCAAATGAATAATATCCACTTTCAACTCTATATTCAAATAATTTTTTACCACTTAAAAAATCTTTTCTACTTAGTTGTTTAATTTTACTCTTAGATACTGTTATTCCTTCCCTGCAATAATTTTCATCAAAATATTTTTCTGGTTTATTGATATCACAATTAAACCTTACTCTTAATAGACTATTCATAGCAACACCTCCATAAATGAATATATTATACCACGACTTATCAAATATATGAATAAAATTTTAATATTTTTTCATAATTAATAATGATATTTGATTTTATTCACGCGAAAATACTTGACTAGTATTTTCTTTTATTTTATTATTGTTTTGGAGGGATTATTTATGGACTGTGTTTTTTGTAAAATAATTAGTGGTGAAATACCATCAAATACAATATTTGAAGATGATATAGTAAAGGTGATATTGGATATTAATCCATGTACTAATGGGCATATGCTTATTATTCCAAAAAAACATTATCAAGATATTTTAGATATACCAAATGATGTCTTATCACATATTAATAAAATTGAACGTGATTTATATAAACATGCAAGTGATAAGTTAAATGCAGATGGTATTACATTTACGCAAAATAATGGTATAGCCCAAGATGTAAAACATTTTCACATGCATGCTATTCCAAGATATACATCTGATGGGTGGAAAAATGTATTTGATAGTTCAAAACTTGATGATATAAAGAATATATATTCTAAATTAAAAATATAAAAAAATGATGGATATAAAATTCCGTCATTTTTTATATTATATATTTTATATTAATTTTTTTAAAATCCTCTTTTATTTCTTAGAAATGGTGGTATATCTAAATCGCTATCATCATCGTCTTCTTCCATGTCGTCATCATCATCTTCATCTAAGAATTGAGCTCTTGTCATAGGTCTTGATAATGGTCTCATTGGAATTGAATCGTCTTCTTCCTCTTCTTCTTGTAGTTCTTCATTATATCCATCATATAATTTTTCTTTATCATCATCTTCAAATCCTGTAGCTATTACTGTAACTATTACTTCATCAGTTAAATTTTCATTTATTACTGCACCAAATATTGTATTTATTTCAGTATTTGCTGCTTCTCTTACTACTTGTGCGGCATCTTCAGCTTCAAATAGTGTTAAACTATTACCACCTGTTATATTTATAATTGCATCTGTTGCTCCTTCCATGCTAGTTTCTAAAAGTGGAGATGATACTGCTTGTCTAGCAGCTTCTAAAGCTCGATTTTCACCAACGCCAATACCAATTCCTATTATTGCATTTCCTCTATCTTTCATAACTGTTTTAACATCAGCAAAGTCTAAGTTAACTAATCCTGCAACAGCAATTAGATCTGAAATAGATTGTACACCACGTCTTAATATATTATCTACTTCTTTAAATGCATCTAACATAGGTGTTGACTTATCTATAATTTCACGTAATCTATCGTTTGGTATAACAATAAGTGTATCAACATGTTTTCTTAACTCTTCAATCCCATTAGTAGCATTTTCACTTCTTTTTCTTCCTTCAAAGCTAAATGGTTTTGTAACAATACCTACTGTTAGTGCACCAAGATCTTGTGAAATCTCAGCGATTACTGGAGCAGCACCTGTACCAGTTCCTCCACCCATTCCACATGTTACGAATACCATGTCTGCACCTTTAAGTGTTTCTTCAATTTCTTTTTTTGATTCTAATGCAGCTTCTCTACCTACTTCCGGTTTTGAACCAGCACCTAATCCATCAGTTAAATTTGCTCCTAATTGAATCTTAATCGGTGCTTTTGAAGTATTTAAAACTTGCAAATCAGTATTTGCTACTATAAATTCAACACCTTTTACCCCAGATTCAATCATTCTATTAACGGCATTGTTTCCTCCGCCACCAACACCAATTACTTTTATTTTTGCTAATTGATCTATTTCTAATCCAAACATATTGTTGCCTCCTTAATTATCGAAAAAATGTCCGAAAAACTTTTTTCTGCTACTACTATCTTTACTGATATTATTTGTGTATGTAGTAAGTTCAATTTCTTTTTGTGTATCTAGCATAGAATAAGATCTCCCCCTGAAAGCTAATTTATTATGAAAGTATTTAATCATCCCAACGCTTGCAGTAAATCTATTTTTTCTAGCGCCCATTACATTGATGTCCATTAAATTGATTCTTCTATTACCCATTTCATTTAACAGTGTGTTTAGTCCTTTAATTTCACTTGCCCCACCTGTAATCATTATATAACTTATTTCCTTATTTGTTAAGCTTTTTAGCTCATTTTTTGCAATTTTTATAATATCCATTAATCTTTCAGAACAAACCATTGATACTTCCATTTGATTTAATTTGATTTTTTTATCCTCATTATTGATAACATCTATTCGCTCTGAGTTACTTGCAAACCTCTTATGTGCTAATGCAAAATTTTCTTTTATCTTTTTACTAGCACGTAATGATATTTTATACATGTAGTTAAGATCTTTATCTATATTTTTACTACCCATCATTAATACTTTGGTATTCATAAGAATTCCTTTGTTAAATACTGATAATGTTGTTGTTTCTGATCCTATATTAACTATACTTGTTACATCACTATCATATTTTTCACTACGTATTATTTCATAGTCCCCCATACTATTAAAACATATATCAACAACATTTAATCCTATATTTTGTAGTAAACTTAAAACAGAATAAACATTTTTATTAGGTGCAGTTACAAGTATTGCTTTTACATTTAACATATTTCCAGATATTCCCTTAGGATCTTTTATTCCTTTTTTTCCATCTACTTCAAAATCAATAGGTATAGTATTTATAAGTTCATATCCTTCTGATATTTTATTTTCCATTGCTTTTCTTAATACTTTTATAATATCATTACCATTAATTATTGAATCATTATCAAGTTCTATCGTTCCACTTACAAGTGAAAATGATGCATTATTGCATGGTACTGATGCTATTACTTTATTGATTTTAATTCCAAGCATATCCTCTAATTTTACTAATGCTTCCTTAGCTGATACTAGTGCCTTTCCAGCATCTACTATCAATCCCTTTTTTATACCACCAGAATGCATTGATACACTTGCTAATACATTGATCCTATCATCTATTATTTGTGCAGTAACCATCTTTATTGAATCAGAACCAATATCTACACTAGTATAAATATTTTTCATTTTACACCGCCTAACAGTAAATTTATATATTTACTACATTATAACAAAAAACACTATAAAAATATAGTATTTAAATCTTTTTTTATAATAAATTCGATATTTTATTTGAATTATTATCTATTTTTAGTATATTTTAATCTTATATATTTAATAATTTTTACAGAATAATTATTCTTTATTATTAATATCTATTGTTTTGTTTTTTTATACTAAAATTATTTCTGCTTTTATTTTATTTATTTCTGTTACATTTAATTTTGTAAATTGAGTGATTTTCTCTACTGACATATTGTCCATCAACATTTCGACAGCAATATCAATTTTTTCTAATTTTCTACCCTTTTTTTTACCATCATTAATACCTTCAACATAAATTGCTTTTTGTAAAAACTCATTTGTTCTAACATTAATTTTATTATCATATGATGAATATCCACTTATTTCACCTTTTATTTTATCAAAATCTATATACATTTTATTCACTTCTCCTTTCTAATGATTCTATTAATATTTATATTAAATTTATTTCTTTTTTTATATTATTTATTTCTGATATGTTTAATTTTGTATATTGAGTGATTTTCTCTACTGGTATATTGTTCCTCAACATTTCGATAGTAATATCAATTTTTTCTAATTTTCTACCTCTTTTTTTACCATCACTAACACCTTCAGCATAAATTGCTTTTTGTAAAAACTCATCTACACTAACTTTAACTTCATTATCATATGATGAATATCCGCTTATACCACTTTTTATTTTATCAAAATCTATATACATTTTATTCACTTCTCCTTTCTAATGATTCTATTAATATTTATATTAAATTTATTTCTTTTTTTATATTATTTATTTCTGATATGTTTAATTTTGTACATTCACTAATAATATTTTCATCAATATTTCTTTTTAACATTTCGCTAGCTGTTTTTTTCTTTGTTTTTTCTTCACCATCACTGACACCTTCAGCATAAATTGCTTTTTGAAAAAGCTCATCTGTACTAGCAATCACTTCATCGTCATATGATGAATATCCGCTTATATCACCTTTTATTTTATCAAAATCTATATACATTTTATTCACTTCTCTTTTCTAATGATTCTATTAATATTTATATTAAATTTATTTTTGCTTTTATATTATCTATTTCTGATATGTTTAATTTTGTACATTCACTAATAATATTTTCATCAATATTTCTTTTTAACAATTCACTAGCAATCTTTTTTTCACTATCACTAGCACCTTCAGCATAAATTGCTTTTTGAAAAAGCTCATCTGCACTAGCAATCACTTCATCGTCATATGATGAATATCTGTTCATCTCATCGTTCATCTTTTCTAAATCTACATACATTTCTCCTACCTCACTTTCTAATGATTTTATTATTTTTGTTGCTTCATTTTTTGATACACTTACAATATACATTAACAATCTATTAAATGTACTTATATTTGTAA
>CANRKE010000029.1 GCA_947631135.1 uncultured Bacilli bacterium
TCATTAGGCATTTTACCATTTTCAACTAAATAATCAATTTGTTCTTTAGTCAATGTTTCATATTCTAATAAAGTATTCGCAATTAAATTTAATAAATCCATATTTTCTGAAACAATTTTCTTAGTTATTTTTAAACATTCATTAATAATTTTTCTTTGTTCTTCATCTATTTCAAAAGCAACTTTACTTGAAAAATTTCTACTTTTTGTATAATCTCTACCCAAGAAAACATTACCGCTTTCTCTTTGTTCATATTGAATTGGTCCTAAATCACTCATACCGTATTCTGTAACCATAGCACGAGCAATTTTAGTTGCTTTTTCAAAATCGTTATGTGCACCTGTTGTAACTTCATTAAAAACTAATTCTTCAGAAACACGACCAGCTAACAATCCACTTATAGTATGTAGCAATTCTTGTTTGGTTTGTAAATAAGTTTCTTCTTTAGGTAACATAAGATTGTAACCACCAGCAGCACCTCTAGGAACAATAGTTATTTTTTGAACTTCATGAGCACCATCAAGTTTAAGACCAACAACAGCATGACCAGCTTCATGATAAGCAACAACTTTCTTTTCCCTATCAGTATATTTATAACTTTCCTTTGCAGGACCCATAAGTACTCTATCTTGTGCTTCATCAATTTCACTCATAGTAATTGCTTTTTTATTTCTTCTTACAGTTAATAGTGCAGCTTCATTAAGCAAGTTTTCCAAATCAGCACCACTAAATCCAACAGTCCTTTTAGCAATATTCTTAAGTTTTACACCATCTGCAAATATTTTATTTTTTGCATGAACTTCAAGTATTTCTTCACGTCCTTTAACATCAGGCAAATTAACAGTAACTTGTCTATCAAATCTTCCTGGTCTTAAAAGTGCTGGGTCCAAAACATCTGGACGGTTAGTTGCAGCAATTATAATTATACCTTCATTTTCACCAAATCCATCCATTTCAGTAAGTAATTGATTCAATGTTTGTTCTCTTTCATCGTGTCCACCACCAATACCAGAACCTCTTTGACGTCCAACTGCATCTATTTCATCTATAAATATTAAACAAGGTGCATTTGTTTTTGCTTGTTTAAACATATCTCTAACTCTACTTGCACCAACACCAACAAATAGTTCAACAAAATCAGACCCACTTATATAATAAAATGGAACATTTGCTTCTCCAGCAACAGCACGTGCAAGTAATGTTTTACCAGTTCCTGGTGGCCCAACAAGTAGAACACCTTTAGGAATTCTAGCTCCCATTCTTTGGAATTTTTTTGGATTCTTTAAAAAATCAATTAATTCTTGAACTTCCTCTTTTTCTTCTTTTAGACCAGCAACTTTATCGAATTTAATTTTATTTGCATCTTCAGATAATTTTGCTCTACTACGTCCAAAATCCATAGATTTTCCAGCTCCACCCATTTGTCTTGTAAATATATAGAATGTTGCTCCTACTAATAATAATATAGGAAATACATTAATAAATACAATCCAAAATGAATTTGACGAAGGATCAGCTTCAGTATCTATTTTAAAATCATAATTTTTATTTTCTTCAACAATACCGTTAATAACACTATCTGTAAGAGGAACTCTAACAAAGAATGTTTCATTTTCTTTATATCCCTTCAATACACCAGTTAGTTCATATACTTCTCCACTGCCCTTTGGAGTTATTTTTAATTCTTTAAGTTTACCATCGTTTAATGATGAAATAAATTCATCATATGATAATATATTAACTTTATTATCCATTCCACTAACAAAATATATTATTAGTAGCATAACAATGAATAAAAATAAATATGGTAATAAACTTCTTTTTACTCTATTTTTCATAATTTTCCTCCTTCTTCTCAATACACTTTACTATTATATCACAAAAATCATTAATTTGTTTATCATATTTTGATTTTTTGATACCAAAAACACATAAAATTTTTCCTGTTTTATCAACCAAAATTGGAATTTCGTTTCTTTTTTTAATTGGCACTTTAGAATCAATCATTATATCCTTAATTTTTTTAGTACCATTTAAACCTTTTACTTCTATAGTATCTCCATCTTTTCTATTTCTAATATATAGAGGAAGGCTTATTTCATTACTATCAAGTCTAATCGTATAATTTGATGTATCATTACATTTATTATCTATCTTAATTATATAATTATCTAATTCTACTTCATCTACTAACATATATTTATAATTATTATCTATATTTTCATTATGAGTAATATAAAATTTATCATAATCTTTTATCGCACTATATTCACCAGGTAAATCAATACTTACATTTGGTCTATCACTATTTATAATTGATAACATTTCTTTAATATGTTTTTTATTAATATTTTTTATATCATCGCCATATATATCAGATAACATATTATAAATTATTCTTTCTTGAATAATAATTTCTTCATTAATAAACTTATTCAAATTTAATACATCAGATGTAACATATTCTAAATATTTTGTATTAACTATCTTATTTATATATTCTTCTTGTTTATATAATACGTTACTAAATTCAATATATTTTCTATGAATATTTTTATTTTCACTTTTTAAAAATGGTAAAATATATTTTCTATATCTATTTCTTGTATATACATCGGATGCATTAGAACTATCAATATAATATTTTATATTATTATCTTCTAAATACTTAATAATATCATCTTTAGTAATATATATTAGTGGTCTAACTAAATAATAATTTTTTCTAGCTTGCATTTTCCTAAAACCAGAATACCCAACAATATCTGATCCTCTAGTTATTCTCATTAGTATAGTTTCAATTAAATCATCACCATGATGAGCTAAAAACAAATATTTAGATTTATATTTTTTAATTAATTCATCAAAGAAATTATATCTTTTTTCTCTAGCTTGTTCATGAAAATTAATATTATCATTATAATTATCAATTTTTAAATATTCAAATATTATATCATTTTTATAACAAAAACTTTTAACATATTCTTCTTCTTCAAAACTTTGAATACGTTTAGAATGATTAACATGAGCACATATAATATTATAATTCAATTCATCTCTTAATTCTAATAAAATACTTAAAAGACACATTGAATCAGGCCCACCACTAACAGCAACAACAATATTACTATTTTCCTTAAAATTGATAGATTTAATATAATCATATACTATATTCATTTTTCCACCTCAAACTTACTAAAAATATATATGTGAAATATATTATATATTCTATTTATATTTTGTCAACTTATATTTTTTATTTTACTAAAAATAATGATTAATATTTAAAATTTATAAATATTAATCACCAAAAATAATATAATTTAATTTCTTATTTATTCTCGCTTTCCTTTGTATCATCTTCACTAGGAAGTTTTATTATATATTCACCATTAGTTGAATACAAATATTTCTCTCTAGCATATCTAGCTATGTATTCCTTATCTTTTAGTTTTTCTACTTCGCTAGATAACTTTTCTTCATCTTTTTCTAATTTAGTTAATTTTTCAGATAGTTCTTGTTTTTCTTTATATATTTTATATACATTTAGAAAACAATTAGCAAATAGGTATGATATAGCAACAATAATACCAAAGAAACATAAAGTAACTAATATAGTATAATTTTTCTTTTTTCTTTTCTTTTTACTAGCCATATACTCACCTACCCTATAAAAAAATTATATATAATTTATAATAATAAGTAAAGATAAAAACATATTTTTTGTTTAAAATTATACAAAAAATATGTCAAATAATATCAAATTTGGTGTAAATGTCAAATCTTTTTATTATCATACCAATATTTAAATCTAATAAAAAGTTTATTAATAACAAATTGTTCAAACATAATACCAAGTATAATAGATAATATAAAATATAAATGTATAATACCATTATTTATTCTTTTTAATATAAAAAAATATATAATTGCATTAATAATACAGAATATGAATGAATTAATAACTTGAAATCTAATTCTTACTTTATATAAAAATCTATCAAAAAATATAATTAAAATATTAAAATAAATACCAAATAAAAAAGAAAAAACTAATGATTTTATTTGTATATCTAAATCCATTATTTAAACAATCTACTAAGTATGCTATCTTCTTTTTGTTTTTTATTACTATCGTCTACATAATTTAACATATTAATTTTTCCCTTTATTGATATTATACCTTGATATGTATCAAGTTTTATAATTTCTAGATTTTCACCTTTAACAATTACTATACCAAGAAGAGTTTCAATTATAAATTCTTCATTATCAAAACTTTCTATTTTTTTTACACCAGATATTGTAATATTTTTTCTTTCAACTAATGAAACATTATGAGTTACTAATGTATCTAAATCTTTAACTTTGTCCATTATCATCTCTCCCTTTAGTTAAATATATGATGGACAAAATAATTTATTACAAAATAAAAGAAGAATTATTCTTCAGTTTTTTCTTCTTCTTTATTATATTCTTCTAATATTGAATCTTCGAACATTTTTCTAACTTCAGGATTAATTGGATGAGCTATATCTCTATAACCTCCTGTTGTAGTTTTTCTACTTGGCATAGCGATAAATAAACCGTTATCCCCGTCGATAATTCTAATATCATGTACTGCAAAACTGTCATCCAATAATACAGATGCAATACCTTTCATACGTGAGTTTTCTTTTTCAACTTTACGTACTGTTACTGATGTAATTTTCAAAGTAATCCTCTCCTTTTCGAAGCTATTTTGCTTCTACAATTTAATTATATATAAAAGTTATTAAAAATGCAACTTTTATTATAAAAAAAATAAAAAAAATGACAAATATTGTAAACTATTCAAAATGTAATTCAACAGTTTTAGTTAAAACATCAGAATAAGTAAAACTTTTTCTTTCAGTTTCAGTTTCAATAATAAATATAAATTTATATAGTTCTTTAATAATTGCTTCATATTCTTCAATTTTATTTCTACCAGCATTAAACTTAACTTTTACTTTATTACCAATGTTATCACTAATATCCTGTCTAATTTTATCTATTGTCATAACCCCTCCTATCTTGGATAACCTACATACATGGTACCTTTTGTTATAATTCCTCCAACACCATCACTACCATATTTTGTTTTTGCAAGTATTCCAATTAAGTCAATGTCTATACCTTTATCTGTAAGACCGACCATAGTTGCAATAATAGCTGGATCTAGTGCATGTATATTTATTCTTTTAGGACTGGATGCAAAATTAGCACCAGCCCTTATCAATTCTTCGTAATTTGATTGACAAGCACCAGCAATTATTATTAATTTATCATGAGCTTTTTCATATTTTCTAGCTTCTTTAACTGCTTTAATAAAATTACTACTATTTTGATATGAATTAATATCTGTCTTATCACCCTTTTTAGGATAATGAGCATCATGTCCAGTAATCACTACTATATCAGCATTAGTTTCTTCTAAGTATTTACCTATATTTTTATATATTTCATCTTCTCTTTCATTTATTCCATATGCTAAAATATTATATTTTTTATAAAAATCTAGACATCTATCTAAATATTCCTTATCACCATCTATGTGCAAAACTCTTCCAGGTAAATAGAAATATTCATCTCTATTCAAATTTATTTCGTTATCAAAATTATCAAATTGTCTACTATCTATTTCAATTAATTCCTCTTCTTCTTTATTATAAAGTGTTAAATCATCTTCATATGAATCAGCAATCAATCTTACTGTTATACCCTTAAGATAAATATTATTATTTTCATCAATATCAGTAATTTTAAAGACTATATCGTTATTGTATGATTTCCTAGTAACCAAATCCCCCACATTAAACACCATAAGCATCACCTACATAATATTATGAAAATAAAAAAAAATTATGATAATGCATTTGCAATTTCACAAAATAGTTCAATACTAATTTTTTCTGCTCTAATACTTAAATCATAATTATATTTTTTTAATACTTTTTCAATAATATCTAAATTATATGACTTTAGATTATTTTTTAAAGTCTTTCTTTTATAAGAAAAAGAATCTCTAATTAGTTTAAAGAAAATATCTTCATTTATAACTTCTACTTTTTTATTTTCTCTCATATTAAATAATAATACAATGCTATCAACATTTGGTTTAGGATAGAAAACATTTCTAGATACATCTAATACTTTTTTTACCTCAAAATAGTAATCAATAAATATTGATAAAGAACTATAATTTTTACTACCTGGCTTTGCTTTAATTCTATCACCAACTTCTTTTTGCATCATAAATAAACAAGAAGTTACGGGTATTTTTTTATCAATAATACTATTTATTATTGGTGTAGTAATATAGTAAGGTAAATTAGATATTATATATAGTTTATTATAATCTATATTTTTAATATCATCTAAAACATCTGCTTTTAAAAAATCTTCATATTTTATAGTAACACCAACATCTTTATATTTATTTAAATATATATCTAAATCTTTATCTATTTCATAACATATAACTTTATTTGTTTTATTAACTATAAATTCTGTTAAAGCACCACTACCTGGACCTATTTCAATAACTAGATCATCACTATTAATATTTATTGAATTAACTATTTTATTTAATATATTTTTATCATTTATAAAATTTTGACCATATTTCTTCTTAAAATTAAATTTTTCATTCACAATAATCACTCCAATTAAAAACTATAGATGTTATTAATATCCAAGTCTAATAACATCTACAGTTATATTTGATTGTGTTGCATTAGGTGGTATCTCACTTGATGATGGAAATAATAAATCAATTAAATTTCCCTTAACCTTTCCACCTCTATCTAATACTATTGAAAGAATAGCATCATCACTAATATTTGTATTTCTAATTCTTAATATTGTACCATATGGAAATTTACTATCTGCTGCAACTATTCTAAGTTTTCCATATTTTGAATCATTATAATAAATGTTACCGTTCCTAACATCTTGACCTGCACCAATACGACCATTACATCCATAACAGTCAGGCCCATATCCAGTTAAAGATCCTGTAAATGTATATAAAATTTTTTCTCCAATTTCAACTATTTCTGCTTGTGGTTTTTGTAATACTATTTCTGTACCATTATAGCTTGCAGTAAGCCCATTTATACCTGATTGAACAATTCTTTTTTCACCAAAATCTAAGTTATTATTAACTTGTTCATAACTTTCGTAAGGTATAATTTTTTGAATAACATTTTTATCTTGTTCTATAGTATTACCACTAACAGGTTCTACTTCACTAGTTATAACAGCATATACTACAAACAGTATAAGTGCTGATACTTTTACAATTATTCCAAATTTCTTTGGGATATTTAATTTCATAAGAACACCTCTTAATACGTGTTTATTTTATCATATAACTAATTAAATGTCAAATAGCTTAGTCGTATTTAAAACAGTCTTATTTTTTACTTCATCTACACTAATTTTTTTAATATTAGCTATATTCTGTGCAATTAATGGAATATAGTATGGATAATTTTTCTTTCCTCTATGTGGTTCTGGTGCAAGATAAGGACTATCAGTTTCTAAAAGTAAATTATCAAGTGAAATATTTTCTATAACTTTTTTTATTTCTTTAGCATTTTTAAATGTTGATACTCCCCCTATACTTAAATATAGTCCTAAATCAATAAATTTATGAGCATATTCTAAACTACCACTATAACAGTGCATTGTTCCACATTCAATATTTTCACTTTTTAAAATTTCATAAGTATCGTTAATTGCATCTCTTGAATGTATTACAACAGGAAGATTGTATTTTTTTGCAAGTCTAAGTTGAGTTATAAATAATTGCTTTTGCTTTTCTTTATTTTCTTTTGTATAGTGATAATCTAGACCTATTTCCCCTATTCCTACTACTTTTTTATCTTTTAATAATTCCTCAAGTAGAATTAAATCATTATTACTTGCTTCATCTACATCTTGAGGTGAAATACCAATAGTTGCATATATATTATCGTATTTGTTTGCCAAATTTAACATCTCTTTACTACTATCTAAGTTATAACCACTAACAATTATCTTATCTACTCCAAAATTCTTACATTTACCTATTATTTCATCAATATCATCATAATATTCTTTTTCTAAATGACAATGTGTATCTATCATAATAATTATCCAAATATTTTATTTAATAATTCTTCTTTATTAATTCTTTCAATTATTGGTGTTGCAGTACCAACTTTATCTGTTTTTAACATTCCATCAAAGTTTTTAATTGTTTCATAGCTAGTTTCTTTTGTATTTAATTGTTCAAAAATATTTTTTGATATATCAGGTAAGAATGCACTAAGTAAGACAGTAGTAATTCTAATTGATTCAAGTAAATTATATAATACAGTTTTTAATCTATCTGTTTTTTCTGGTGATTTTGCCAATACCCAAGGTGTAACTTCATCAATATATTTATTACATCTTTTATATATATCCATAATTTTATCAAGTGCATTTGCAATTTTTAAATCATTCATATCATTATTTATTTTTTCTATATTATCTTTTATATAATTTTTAAGTTCCTCATCGATATCTTCATTAACACCAGGATTTTCAATAATACCATCAAAATATTTATTTTGCATAGATATTGTTCTATTTACTAAATTACCAAGTGTATTTACTAAATCTGAATTAGTTCTATCAATTATAAGTTCATATGTTATATTTCCATCACTACCATATGGTATTTCATGCAATAAGTAATATCTGATTACATCAACACCAAATATTAAAGCAAGTTCATCAGCATACATAACATTTCCCTTACTTTTACTCATTTTATCATCATTCATAAGTAAGAATGGGTGTCCAAATATTTTTTTAGGTAACTCAACATCAAGTGCCATAAGTATTATTGGCCAATAAATAGTATGAAATCTTACTATGTCTTTACCAACTAAATGTATATCACAAGGCCAATATTTATTAAACATTTCATCATTATTTCCATCTGGATCATATCCTAAAAAAGTTATGTAATTAGTAAGTGCATCAATCCATACATATATTACATGTTTAGGATCAAATGGAACATTAATACCCCAATCAAATGTTGTTCTAGATACACACAAATCTTTAAGTCCAACATTTAAAAAGTTTTGTACCATTTCATTTTTTCTAGATTCAGGTTGTATAAATTCAGGATGTTCATCAAAGTATTTTTTTAATCTATCTTGGTATTTACTTAATTTAAAAAAGTATGCTTCTTCTTTTTCTTTTTTTACTTCCCTATTACAATTTGGACATTTACCATTAACTAATTCTGAATCAGTATAAAATGATTCACAAGGTATACAGTACCATCCTTCATATGAATCTTTATATATATCTCCTTGTTGATATAATTTATCAAATATTTTTGCAACTATTTCTTCATGTTTTTTATCTGTAGTTCTAACAAATTTATCATAGCTTATATTCATTCTATCCCATATACTTTGAATAGTCTTAGATATACCATCTACATATTCTTGTGGTTTCATATTTTTCTCTTCTGCAATTTGCTGAATCTTAATACCATGTTCATCTGACCCAGTTTGGAAATAAACATCATACCCAGTTAATCTTTTGTAACGTGCTATTGCATCTGCAAGGACAATTTCATAAACATTACCAATATGTGGTTTTAATGATGTATATGCAATAGCTGTTGAAATATAAAATTTTTCTTTCATAAATATTACTCTCCTCACTTTTATTTATTCAAAAATTTTAAATATATTAAATAAAATCACATCCATATTTACAGATGTGTTTAATATTTGAATTAAAAAATATATACGCATCCTAAATATGTTTTAATAAACAAATTAATACGTATATATATTAACATAAAAGTATATTAATTTTCAATGTATTTTCCTAAAAATGTGCAAGCAATATTAGCAATTAGCTGGTCAGTACTATTTAAATTATCATTTTCATCAAAAATCATAAGTATACCAACACATTCTGATGCTGCAATTATTGGCTTTATTATGTATGAACATTGAATTTCATTACGACCTGTTATTTTAATATTAGTTTTTTCTAACGATTCTTTTGATTTCATTGTATCAATACATTTTGCAAGTACAGTACTAAGTTCCCTGTTTTCATAGTCTTTCTTAATTTCATCATTCGCACTTAATATTCTATTTTTATCTGTTATAATAATATTTCTATTTATTGCATCATTGATAGTTGTTACATAACTAGATAGTAATAATCTATAATCTTCGCCCATAGAATATTTTTTAAGAATAATCTGATCTAAATTATCAATAAATATTTCTAGTGTTTCTCCATTTCTAATTTTTAAGTTATTTCTAATTTCTTTTGGTATAACTATCCTTCCTAAATCGTCAATTCTCCTAATAACACCTGTAGCTTTCATAATAACCTCACCTTCCTATAAAATATTTTGCTTCCATATTCATAAAAATATACTTAAAAATATAAAATATTTTTTATTAATTAATACTCTCTTATAGTATAACTCTTTTTTCCATATTTTTTGCATGGTAATTTTTACCATAGCATCGAACATATGTTTTTAAAAATGTGATTATTTTTCTATTTGTTAACTACAGGTTAACAAACGGTAATTATATCTATTTACTATTAATTATTATATTAAATAGTTTTTCACTAAATTTACTAATATCATTTAAACACTTAATATCATTTTCTTTTACAATATTACTAAAATAATTATTTATATCTTTAATATTTATAATATTTTTAGATTTTTGATTATGATTTAATTTTATTCTATTTTTTATCCATGGTTCAGTTTTATGAGTCATCAACATCAAAACATCGGCATTATAATTAGAAAAGCATTCTATAACAGCATCTATTACCTTTATTTCTTCATCGTCTAAATTTATATTATAATTATTTATTTTTTTATCTATATTATGATATTTATATTTACTATATTTCTTGTATATATCTTTATAGACTGGACCATTAACCCATGCCTCACAATTATCTTCAAATATATTATGATTTAAAAACACATATGAAAATCCTTGTATAAAATATAATAACTTTTGTAATATTAATGGTGTAATTACATCTACTTTAGATATTATATAGTCTGAAACATCATATATTTTATTTTGTTTATTATATAATTTGACATTATAATTAATTATTCCTTCGTTATAGAATTCATTACCACAAACACTACATTTAAGTATCTTTTTATTATGTTTATTATTAATAATTAAACAATCAACATTTTTATTACACATATAACAATATTCATTAGTTAACATTTATTATCCACCTCGCTATTAAATAATGTCTTTAATTCGTATTTTGATTTATGAAACGATATTAAAACAATTACGTTTTTTTCAACTATCATATTTATTTTTATATACATTTGTGATGTACTACCATTTTTAAGTATTATACTTGGAGCAAACAAATATAGTTTTTCTTCACCATTTATTCCTTTATTATTTAATACTTTACAAAAATCATTAGTATCTAAATTGAGTAGTATCTGCTTTATTCTCTCATAATCAATATTATTTTTCTCACAGAAAAACATATTCTTTGATCTTGATGATAATATTATCTTAGCATTATTATTTATTAAAGCTCTTAATTTTGTTAAATAATTTTCTATTTCTTGCTCGCTTGACATAAAGTTATCCTTTCTTTTAAATTCGCAATAATGACAAACTATAACACTAAAAGTAATAAGTCGCATTAACTAAATAAACAAAAAAAGGAAAACCCAATAAATATAGAGTTCTCCAACATTTACCTATTAATGTCTTTCTTAAATGCAATAACAATATACTATAAATAACTATAAAAATCAATACTACAACAAAAATTTACAATATTGTATACTTTTTTTAAAAATTATGGTATTGTAATAAACAAGAAAGGAGTTGTAAATGTGGATAATAAAGGTTATTTAAATGAAGAAAAATATCAAAAGAATAAAAAGAAAATTATTATATGCGCTATAATTGTTTTAATTTTAGGATTGTCAATTGGTGGAGGAATAATTACTGCAGGTATAATTAAGCAAAGTAAAATTAATTCTGAATATTCAGAAGAAAAAAAAGCAAGTATATCAGAACAAATTGAAACTGAAAAACAAAATTTAATTAGGTTAAGAACACAACTTGAAGAAAAGATCAAGCCTACTCAAGATGAAATAAAACAACTTGAAAGAGTAAATTTTACTGGATTTGATGATGCATATTATGCCCGAAAAGATAAAATAGAAGAATTGAAAAAAAGTATTGTTGAAGATCAAAAATCAATCAATATCATAAATAATGTTTTAGATGGTAAATTTGACTATTGTAATTTCGATGATGCAAAAAACAATGCATATACATCAAATTACTGTTCGCTAAAAAATCAAATAGACGATATTAATTGGGACTCTAATAAATCCCACAAAGAATATGATTGCATTCCATTTTACATGATTGGTGGATTTATAGTAATAGCAACTTGTATGATATCAGGTTCAATTTATTCATTTGCTAAACGTAGAGAAATTATGGCATTCAAAGTTCAACAAATGATGCCTGTTGCACAAGAAGGAATTGAAGAGATGACACCAACAGTTGGAAATGCTGCAGGTGAAATTGCCAAATCTGTAACTAGAGGGATGAAAGAAGGTTTATCGTCTAACGATCAAGATAAAAGTGATAAATAATTATATATTAATTTAAAAGTAAGTTAACAAGAGCTGTTTCAAAATTAAGTGATTATTTTTTGAATCAGTTTCTTTTTATTTTTTATTTAAGAAATGTAGTTATTAAATGTATCATATTTAGAACTATCTTCATTAATTTTTTTCTTTGATAATTAAGATTGTTTTAGTAAATCTCGACAAAAGTTAACAAATTGCCGAGATTTACTTTAAAATTTTAATTTATGATGATGAAACAACAAATATTGATAATATAAAAGAATTAATAAATCAATTTAAGAAAATTACTGATTCAAGATTATATAAAACAAATCTAAATAATCCAAAGTATAATTAGTTAGATAAAGATATAGATAATGTAATAAATAAAGTTCAAGATTATTTAATAAGTATGGAAACAGTAACAGTTTAATTAAAATTAATTATTTAATTTTGAGATAGTCTTTTTTATTCTGATAAATTACTAAATAAAGTTAAAACATTGCTACATATATATAAATTATTTATTGGTTTTAATGACAAAATTAACGTTAGATAGATTAATTATCGATGATTTTTTCATATTCATATTATATTATGAAGGGAGATGAAAACATGAAGCCACAAAGTTTTAATAATTGTGGACAAGGAAACAAACCAAAAACATGTAATTATTGTATGTTTGCAGGACCAACTGGTCCAATGGGATTAATAGGTCCAACCGGGCCAACTGGACCAGCAGGAGAAGCAGGGCCTATAGGACCACAAGGTGTTGAAGGACCAACTGGACCAGCAGCTGGACTTAACGCATATGGTGGTATTTACTCTACTACAAGTCAACCATTTCAACAAATACAAGATGT
>CANRKE010000030.1 GCA_947631135.1 uncultured Bacilli bacterium
TAATTTCTTCTACTTATATATGATAAATGCTAAAATATTTTTGTAGGTTTTCCAACATTTTTATTTTCGCCATTTCCAACATTTTTATTTTAGCATTATCACCAATTTAGAAATAATCTAATATTTAACTTATTTCTATCCTTATAAGATAAAACATGATTATAACTGTCATATAATTTTATGTAATTATATACATTTTGTTTGTTCAATTTTTTTAAAGCACTAATATTGTTATTTTCTAAATAATCAAGAAATAATGTAACACTTGTTATTTTGTGTCTTAAAGTATTATAAGACTGACCTAGATCTTTAGGGTAAAGTAAATATTTATCCATTATATTGTTATAAGTATCACTTTTAAATAGTCTTTTTCCTCCTTCCATAAAATTTTTAGTTCTTATAAAAGAAACTTTAAATTTAATAGTATTCATATTTTTATCATCTCCTTCTGTAGTATGAATACTATATAATTTTACCAAAATATTATGTTAAGAAAAAATAAAGAATTCCTTGATTTTTCTTGGAATTCTTTTACTAACTTAACATAATAAATAACTTAACATAAACTACAAAAACCATTGCAAATCCTTTTTTTACAATGGCTTTTTAATTTTAACTACAATAATTTTGTAGGTGTTTTAATCTGGAGGGACCGGACGGATTTGAACCGACGATCAGGGTGTTGCAGACCCATGCCTTACCACTTGGCTACAGTCCCAATAAATTCATTACTCATTTATTCTACAATATTATTTATTATTTGTCAATCTAAATAAATAGTATTTATTAAAATATATGAGTATTTACTAAAAATATGTATATTTAAACTTATTTATTTAATTTTAATAATAGATCCATTTCTATATCATCTATTTCATCAATTAAATCATTAAAAAGTATATCTAAATAACATGTGTTCATATGATCTTCCTCCAATCATATCCTAGCATAAAATATATTTATTTTCATCAAGTTCTACAAAAGCTTACAAAAAAAGAAAAAAATCCAAATAATTGGACTATTTTTCTAATGCAGATACAGTAAGTGATTTTGCAATATCAACTAATTCTTTAGATTCTAAAGTATCACTTGATACATAATATTCAATACCATTACTTATCCAAGAAATTGAATTATTAGAAATTGCTGCAACTGTATCGGTTAATATTTCCGGTTCACCAATAGTTGGTATTTCTTCAAATTCATCACTAACACTAACAGTTTCTTCAACAATCATAAATGGATTTTCACCTGCAAAAGTAAGAATTAACCTTTCACCATCATCTTTTTTTATTGTATCTTCACTTTCTAAATATGTTTCATTAGGTAAATACATTGGGTAAATAGTATTATCTATACTAGATGTTGTTTCTACTTCTTCTTCTGTAATTGATGATTGTAAATTTTCTTCAGTATCAAAATGTTTTTTATCAAATGATGGACTCATATCAATTTTATTAAATTTCATTTTTATTTGAGGAGTACCACTCTTATCTAAAACATGAACTTCACTAAATTCCAAATCATCATTTAAATATATTTTTTGAGATTTTAAATTATTATTATTTGGATAATTTACTTTAGTGGATATAATATATGTATCATCTTTATTTTCAAATTTATATTCATCATCTTGTTCAATATCATTGATTAATGATTGTAATAGATATACTTGCGAATTATTATATGGCCATTCACTTTGGAATTTAAAGCTTTTATTAAGACTAGGTGTAAGCACATATACTCCATCATCATTTTTTAAAATAATTTGTTCATGATTATTACTTTTATTAGTTAAACTAACTCTATAATAATCATCATCCTTATAACTTACATTAACATCATAGGAATATACATCTTCATTATTAATTATATCCATTTCACCTTCGATATAATAACTTTTAGCTTTATTTACTTTATCTGTAATCTTTCCAACAACATCATCACTACTTAATTTTCCACATCCTACTATTAATAGTGTGCACATCAATACGAATGTTATTAACTTTTTTTTCAATTTCTTTCACCTCTTAATTACTTTCATTAAATTATATTGATTATATTAAAAATTATGTATAAATTTTTCTTTTCTTGTTAATAATACTAATAAAAGGAGGAATTTTATATGAATGTTATACAAAAAAGTGCACTTGTAGTAACTATTATTGGTGCGATTAATTGGTTATTAATTGGACTATTTAAATATGATTTAGTTGCATCACTTTTTGGAGGTACAGATGCATTAATTTCAAGAATAGTTTATGTATTAGTAGGAATTTGTGGCCTTATAAATATTGGTATATTATTTAAAGATTTAGATAGATAATAAAAATCATTTTAGTAATTTTACTAAGATGTTTTTTTATTTTTTTTAATATATAATTGATATATATTTTTTTATTTGATATAATTTTATCAGATTGTTGAGGTGTATTTATGGTTTTAGTATTACTTATTATATTATTAGTTATTATTATTATTGGTTTATTATCTATTTATTATGTAGTAACATATAATAAATATCAAGAATATATAATTAGAATTAATGAATCAGAAAGTAAAATAGATAATAATATTAGAGAAAAATTTGATTTACTAGGAAAAGCAATTAATGTTATTAAAGGTACATTAGATATTGAAGGAGACATATTTCCTGATATTATAAAATTAAGATCTAGAAAACTATCTAGTTTTGATTTAAATAGAAAACTTGTTGATACCATGTTAGAATTTGATAGAATAAAAGAAGAAAATGAAAAACTATTAAAAAGTGATACATTTAAAGAAATTGATGAAAAACTACATACTATTGAATCTGATATAGATGCATTACAAAAATATTATAATTCTATAATTTCTAAATATAATACTTTAGTACGTTCTTTTCCATCTAATATAGTAGCTTTAATATCAAAATATAAAGTGAAAACGTACTTCGATGGTAAAGACATGAATGATGATATAACGAATGATTTTAAATTATAAGTATTATTTATAAATAATTTGTATATTTTATTGCAATTTCTTCTATTTTTTGTTAAAATTTATATTGACATCTGAAAGGGAGGTATATTATGCCAAATATTAAAAGTGCAAAAAAACGTGTAAAAGTTATAGCTAAGAAAAAAGTTAGTAATAATGATTTGAGATCAAGTATGAGAACAGCTATTAAAAATGTATTAAAAGAAACTGATAAAACTAAAGCACAAGAGCTTTTAAATATCGCTATTCAAAGAATTGATAAAGCATGTTCTAAAGGAATAGTTCATAAAAACTATGTTGCAAGACAAAAGTCACGTTTAACTAAATTTGTTAATAATATTAAATAAAAAATATTAATCACTAATTATGATTAATATTTTTTATTTAATTAATATTTAACTTCAAAAGAAGTAATTACTTTCATAATGTTTATACTTCTTCTGGATTTATTAAAGTTAACGCAACTTTTTTCTTATCTAAAAATACATCATCAACATAACAATCTACAATATCACCAACACTCAATACCTCCATAGGATGCTTAATATAATTTTTTGTTATTTTTGATATATGAACAAGACCATCATTTTTAAGTCCAATATCTATAAATGCACCAAAATCAACTACATTTCTAACTGTTCCCTGTAATTTCATTCCCTTCTTAAGATCTTCTATTTTTAATATATCACTTTTTAATAATGGTTTTTCAAAATTATCACGAGGATCTCTAAGTGGCTTTTTAAGGTTTTCTATAATATCTTCAAGTGTAAATTTATCACTATTTAATTCATTACATAATTTATCTAAATCTATATCTTTAGTTTTTTCATAAACTACATTAGTACCAATATCATTTATATCTATATTTAATTTATTTAATAATTTATATGTTACATTATAACTTTCAGGATGTATACTTGTTGCATCAAGTTTATTATCACCATCTATTATTCTAATGAATCCTATGGATTGTTCATACGATTTATCACCCATTGATTTGATTTTCTTAATTTCTTCACGTGAAGAGAATTTACCATACTTATCTCTATATTCTAATATATTATCAATAATTTTTTTAGTAAGACCTGAAACATATGATAAAAGGGATTTAGATGCAGTATTTATATTAACACCAACCATATTTACAGATTTTTCAACTACAAAATCTAAACTATCATTTAACTTTTTATTTGATACATCATGTTGATATTGACCTACTCCAATACTTTTTGTATCTATCTTAACTAGTTCTGATAACGGATCCTGAAGTCTTCTACCAATACTTATCGCACTTCTTTCTTCTACATGTAAATTTGGAAACTCACTAATAGCTAGTTTACTTGCAGAATATACACTTGCTCCAGCTTCACTAACTATAATATATTCGACATGCCTTTTTGATTTTTTTATTACATCAGAAATAAATGCTTCACTTTCTCTTGATGCAGTTCCATTACCTATAGCTACTATATCTATATTATATTTATCTATTAATTTAAGTACATGATCTATAGCTTCATTGTATAAATTCTTAGGTTCATGTGGATATATTACACTTATGTCTAATGGTTTTCCAGTATAATCTAACACGGCAAGTTTACAACCAGTTCTAAAAGCAGGATCAAGTCCTAATACTATCTTATTTTTCATAGGTGGTGTAAGAAGAAGTTTTTCTAAATTTTTAGAGAATATTTCAATTGCTTTATCCTCAGATATTTCAAATAATTCACTTCTTATCTCTCTTTCAATAGATGGAGCAATAAGTCTTTTATAGCTATCTTTAATTGCATCATTAACTATTGGTGTTGTAAAGGATTTTTCATTTTTAATTATTTTTCTATTTAAATAGTTAATAATATCATCCGTATTTACATTAAATGATACAGTAATAATTTTTTCGTTTTCAGCCCTAGTTAGAGCAAGATATCTATGTGGTTTAATATATTTTATAGGTTCTGAATAATCATAATACATCTCATAAACTTTATTTTCATCTATAGCATTTTTCTTTTTCTTTGTTACAATATCACTATTTTTAAAAGTATAATTTCTTATATATTTTCTATAACTTGCATTATCACTAATCCATTCAGCGATTATGTATTTCGCACCATCTATTGCATCTTCGATTGTTTTGACCTCATCATTTATATACTTTTTAGCTATTTCCTCTATATTACCATTAAGTGGAAATGACATGATTATCTTAGCTAAAGGTTCGAGTCCGTTATTAATTGCTAAAGTGGCTTTAGTCTTTTTCTTTTCCTTGTATGGTCTATATAAATCTTCAACATCAACTAATTTTTGACATTCCAATATTTTTTTCTTTAATTCATCAGTAAGCATTCCTTTTTCATCTATAAGTCTAATTACATCTTCTTTTCTTTTTAATAAATTAACTTGATATTCATATACTTCATTTATGCTTCTTATTTGTTCTTCATCTAATGAACCAGTTTTTTCTTTACGATATCTAGCTATAAATGGAATAGTATTTCCATCTTGTAATAAATTTAAAACAGTTGAAACCTGTTTTGTTGTTATATTTAAATTCTTACTAATTTCTTTTATAATATTATCATTCATATTGCTTAATCCTCCATTTTTGATATTTAAAAATAGAATGTTAAAAATAATCATTCTATTTTTATAATTTGATAATTTATTCATTATCTATTTGATCATTTTTAATTAATACTTCACGTGGCTTAGATCCATTAGCTGGTCCTATTATTCCTCTTTCTTCAAGTAAATCTACAATTCTAGCAGCTCTATTATATCCTAGACGATATTTTCTTTGCAGAGATGATGCTGATACTTTTTGAGTTGCAACAACATATTCAACAATTTCATCATATAATGGATCATCATATTCTTCTTTTTCCAATTTAGACGAAACTTCTTTCTTTTCTAAATCCATCATTTTTTCATCATATTTTGCTTTTTGTTGTTCTATCGTAAAATCAACTACTCTTAAAATTTCTTCTTCGGAAATAAAGTTTCCTTGCACACGTTCTGGTACACTTTCACCCATTGGTAAGAATAACATATCTCCTTTACCTATAAGCTTTTCTGCACCCACCATATCTAGAATTGTACGTGAATCAATACTTGATGATACAGCAAAACTTATACGAGATGGAATATTTGCTTTAATAACACCAGTTATTACATCAGTCGATGGTCTTTGTGTTGCAATAATTAAATGAATTCCTGCTGCACGTGCCATTTGAGTAATACGCATAATTGAATCCTCAACCTCTTTTGACGCAACCATCATTAAATCAGCAAGTTCATCTATAATTACAACTATATATGGTAATTTAGTTAATTTTTCATCATCTGCAAGTTCTTGATTTTTCTTTTCTACATATTCATTATAACCTTTAATATTCTTAGTTTTACTACTACTAAATAAATCATATCTGTCTTCCATTTCTGAAACAATTTTTTGTAAAGCTATACTTGCCTTTCTAGGATCAGATACAACTGGAGCAAGTAAATGTGGTACTCCATTATACATTGAAAGTTCTACTTTTTTAGGATCGACCATTAACAATTTAACTTCATCAGGTTTTGCTCTCATCAAAATAGATATTATAATACCATTAATACAAACTGATTTACCACTACCAGTTGAACCAGCAACTAATAAATGTGGAGTTTTATCTATTTCTGCATATACAGGTTTCCCCATTATATTTTTACCAAGTGCAGCTACAAGTTTATTTTTTCGCATACTCTCTGGTATTGTTGCAATAATTTCTCTCATAGATACCATAGTAGTTTTAGGATTAGGTATTTCTATACCTATTGTATGTTTTCCTGGAATAGGTGCTTGAATACGGACATCTTTAGCAGATAAAGCAAGAGCTATTTCTTTATTTATACTAAGTATTTTATTTACTCTTGTTCCAGATTTTAATTCTATTTCATACTGTGTAACAGTAGGCCCGACATGTACTTCTGTAACATGACCAGCAACTTGAAAATCTTTAAATACTGATTCAAGTTTCTTAATTACTTCTTTTATTTCACCATCATTATTTACTTTTCTATTTTTCTTTGGTTCATCTAAAATAGAAACAGGTGGTAACTTGTAATTATCATTATATACATATGCTTCATCATTATTGTGAATAACTGCTTCTTTCTTAATATTCTTATCCGGTGTTTGTTCAATATCATTTACACTAGATATAATAATTTTATCTTCAGGTTCCTTAATTGTCTCATTAGCTTGGTTAACTAATTCTGGTATCTCTATTTTAACTTCTTTCTTATTATCTTCTTCATTATCATCTTCATCGTTATCTTTTATAAATGCACTTTTTAATTTTTCCCCAATCCATTTAAATGATTCAACAATAGATACATTAAATAATAAAATTATACCAAATACTATCAATGAAGCTGAAACAACTTGTGCACCTCTAACAGTAAGTAATTTAACAAATATTAGTGAGAATAATGCACCAATCATACCTCCACCATCAACAGAATCTATACTTTTTAAACTGATCATAAAATTATCTAAGGTTTCTTTAAATATATCAATGCTGTCTCCTAGCTGAGTAACATAACTTAAATGTGAAAATAAAAGTATAGCTAAAAATATTAGATATAGACCTATTAATCTACTTGTCCAAAAATTTGGTAATTGTCTTTTTACTATCATGTATATTCCACAGACAAACATACCAACTAATACAACTTGATACCAAGCTCCAGCTAAAAAAACACCAAATCCCCTAATTATGCTACCTACTATGCCATATCCACAAAAACCTATAATTGCAATTAAAACAACTAAAAGTCCTATTATTTCATTGCTATATTTAAAAGACGAATCTTGTTTTGCATTTTTTCTTGTTTTCTTCTTTGCCATAACTACACCTCAATTATTAGTACATAAAAAGTATATCACTTATTTTAAAATTTGAAAAGATATGTTAATTATAAAAAAATATAAATTTTATAAAAATGTAAAATTTATATTAATTTTAATAATAAGCTTGAAATAAGGGTGATACCTCATCACTTGATTCTATTATAGTATTTCCACCATATGTTTTAATCTCAGGTAAATTAATTGGTTCATATTCAGGTTTTGTTTTAATACTTCCATCATTATTTATTAATCTAACAATTCGTTTATTTTTATAATCGATATAATCTCTTGTATCATCAATGCTTCTTAATGGATCATGATCGGTCATATCTATTGTTATATTTTGAATATTCTTTGTTTCTCTGATTATTATTCTTGAATAATAATCATTTGTATTTTGTAATTTATTATAATTATTCAAAGTCATCCATTGTATATATTTTGCTCCGTATCTAAATCTATTTACTGATTCCACACCAGTATTTGTCATTATATTTTCATAACATGTCCATGTATCATTAAATGAGGTATTCATTAATCCATAATTATATGTACCACTTACTTTTGATCTACTAACTTTTGTGCCTTTTTTAATTTTTCCATGATTCCATGGTTCGTTTAATTTTATTATATTATTATTTTTATTAATATTGTCATATTTAAATAATGATGTCCACACATTTCTTGAATATGTATTTTCGGAATATGTATAACCTCTTGTATCAATATAATTCCAAAATATTAATCCATATCCATAAGGTACATCAGCAAAATTAGAAGTATCGTTCAAATATATATATTCATCACCATTTTTTAAATCTTGTGTTAAGAATGTTAAAGTATTTCTATAATAGTTTGCATTTTCAATGCTTATAAGATTTTTATCTATATCATATTCATATATTCCAGCATAAACTTTGTTAATTTCTCCAATACTTTTACCACACATATTTAAAATGTAATTATTTTCTATATTAATAGAAATATAATTATTAATATTAATATTACCACCACTAGTAGTAAAACTACCTAAACTTTTATATTTTTCATCACTATATGTGAACTTAGAAAAATTTGAATTGTTACCTGCCTCACCAAGTCCATTATCTACTAGATTTTGTGATACAGTAATATTTATTGTTTTGTTATCACCTACATTTTTACCATCAATACTATTTCCATATATCTTTAGATCTTCTAAAGCACCATTAGTTGTATTTGATATTACTGTTATTTGATCTTTTGGTGATGAAGCTAATTTTTGCCTTGCTTCTATTTGTATTTTAAAACTACCATTTCTATTTAAAATGTAATTTTGATCTATATCATTAGAATTTTCTATCCATATTTGTAATTTATAATTATTAGTATCTTTACTATCTATTCCTATGCTTCTTTTTAAATAATATTTTGTATTTTGTATTTCTAAAAAGTTGCCTTCATTTATTATTTCATTATCTTTCATTAATCTCCATTTGAAATTTAAATCAGTTAATGCAGTTGGTAAATCTATATCAACAAGTTTAATATCATAATATGCATAACTATTTCCTTTATTTTCTACACTAAAGTTAAATACACTAGCTTTTTCTTCTACCTCATCATTATTAATTGGCAGTAAATTATCAACTGTTACCTCTTCACCATCAATATATTCAACATCAAGATTACCTAGTTTAGTTGAGTTATCACTATTACTTGTATTAAAGAACATTGCGTAACTAAATATAAGTATTCCTATTATTACCACTATAATAGATATTATTACTACATTTCTTACTATTTTCTTCTTATCCAAATTAAAACACCTACCTTATTTTAAGGTAAGTGAATTGGTCTTATAAGTATGACCCCCCCCATATCGAACATATGTTTGTTCGTGCTTTTTTATGAGGAGGACCTACCTTTTCTAACTATATTTTACCAGTTATATTTATTTTTTTCAATATATTTACATTAGATTCATTAATATTTCATGACTATGTGTGATTTAAACATAATAAAATATATAACCAAAAAGCAAATAATCACTTTTTAACATTAATTTTAACATTCATTTTTTACTTTTTTTCATTTTCTGATACATATTCAAGTAATTTAATAAATAATTTAATATATATATCTTCAACTTTTAATTTTTTCAATTTTTTAATTTCAATTCTTTTCTTACTCATTGGTAAATCGCCAAAAATAATATCATGTATTTTTTCTTTAATTTCAGTTTCAATAGATGCATCCATAAGTATATCATCAATATCATCATTGATAAGTTTTAATGCTTCTATTTCTAAATTATTACCCTTGCATTCAACAATCAATTGACTTGCAGTATCAACATTATCGATTTGGATAATAAAATCATTTTCATCAACAAAACTATTAAACTCTTTTAAACCTGCTCCCATATATACTGTTACACTATCTGTTTTTTTAACGTTTCTAAATCTGAATAAATAATTTCTATATCTATTAATTACTCCTATTCTACCATCATAAGGTTTAACAGTTATAATATAATTATTAGGACTAAATTTATAATCTATTTGTGTAACTAAATAATATCCATTCATATAATTAGTTGTTATTCCATCATCTTCATATAAATAATACGTATTATCTTTACCAGGGAAAACTTGTATTTCTAATGTTTTTGGCGAGCTTGTTGAATTTATATTATCGTTAATTCCAAGAGGTATGATAGATCCTGCCTTAGCAAATACCGGATAATCTTCATCTTTATAAAATGATATATATTCACGATTACCATTAAATTTTTTACCTGTTGTAAAATCAAACCAAACACCATCTGGTAGAAAAAATCTTTGAACAACACGATTTGCAAGTGCATCTTTCTTTCTTATGATAGGACTTACCAATAATTCACTACCAAAAAAATATTGATTTTTGATTTTATCATCATCATACATTTCAGGTATTAAATAATATATAGGTTGAACTAATGGAGAACCTGATTTATGATATTTATAACTTTCAGAATATATATATGGTATTAATTGGTGTCTTAACATCAAATAATTTTTAGCGATTTCAAATGTTTTAAAATCCATTTTCCATGGTTCTTTTTTATAGTATCTACCCTTATTCGCACTAAATCTTAAAATTGGTGAAAATACACCTAATTGTATTGATCTCAAATATAATTCGTTATCTTCTATACCTTTATAAAATCCTGATATATCGTGTGACCAAAAACTAACACCGATATTAGCTGCACTAGAATTTATAAATGGTAAATTTCTTAATGTTTCAAAACTTGATATAGTTCTTCCTGAATAACTTACTGGATATCTATGTTGACCTACCATAGATCCCCTAGATAGAATAAGTGGTCTAATCTTTGATGCTCTTTCTCTATCTTTAAATAGATAATGATTTATTATAAACAATTCTCTTAAATTCTTTTTTTCTGGAAGATAATCACACCAAAAAAAGTCAAATCCTTTATTTTCTAATGAGTGAATAACTATTTTTAAATAAACATCTATAAATCTAGAATTATATACATTAAATGGTATAACATTATTTACTGTTTCTAAATATTTACTAACTTCTGGATACACATCATCTGTTTGTAAAACTCCTTTTTGAGGTTCAATATTTATTCCACACACTATATTGTTTTTATGTATATAACTTGTTAAAGCTCTTATATCAGGTATATAATTAGAATCAAATGTATAATTTGTTCCATCCTTTTTATAGCTTTTATCTAGCATAAATACTGATATTGGTATTTCATCTTTTTTAAATCTTTCTATGGTTTTTACAATGTCATTGCTTGTTAATTGTTCATTCTTACTCCACCAATTACCTAATGCATATCTTGGTATCATAGGAGGAAAACCTGTAAGAGTAAAATAATCTTTAAGACAAAGAGCAAAATCTTTTTTATATGCAAAGAGATAAATATCTGTTGTTTTATCAGTTTTATTTAATAAATTACCATTACTATCAAATACTAATGTATCAGAATCATCAATTGCTGCAAAACCATCTTGTGAATACAATCCTTTTTCCATATTTAATTTACCATCAAAATCATCTAAACTTATAAAGCTTCCTTTAAAGTTTTTTACTTCTGGATTTTGATAAAACCATGTAGTATTTAACTGTTTAATCACTACTCTAAGATACATTCCAGGATATGCTTGCGTACCTTTAAATGGTTTTTCTTTTTGATATTCTACTGTAAAATATGGGGTTTCAAATATAAGACTACTATTATCATTTTGAACAATATGAAAATTAACTTTAGGAAAAACTCTGTTCATGACTAATGGTGTAAGTGCATCAATAAATTTTCCATTTTCACTATATTCAAATCTTATTAATCTTTCTGTTAATAATGTAAATCTAAACTTTTGTCCTTGAATAATAGATTCTTTATTGGCTATTCCTTTATTAATATCTAATTTAAATTGATTCCCTAATTCATACATGATATCACCCTCATCTATTCTATTAAAAGTATACAATAAATAGGAAAATGATACAAGTAATTTTTAATTATTAACAAAATTTTTACATTATTAATTATACTTGGAACTATTGTTTATACGTATATTTTTAAAGATAATATAATATAGTGAAAATAAAAATAATAAGGAGGTTTAAAATTATAGTGAGAAATTTTTTAAACAATGGAAATTGTAATCCAAGTTCATGCACATATGGATTCATAGGTCCTACTGGACCAGCAGGTCCAACGGGTCCAACTGCTCCGATGACATAAACCAAGAGAAATAATAGCGAAATTTACTGATAACATAAAAGACATAGAATAATTGAGTTCTATGTCTTAAATATTTTTATATACTTTTTACTTGATGATCTTATTCATATAAATTGTAATTTGCACTTATTAAAATTGTTTAATCCACATTTACACCTTTCTTGAATACTTTTATATCTATGAAATAATAGATACCAATTAAAATGATATATAAGCATATTCCTAAAGTTAAAGCTGTTTTTACAATATCAACTGAAAGTGTATTACTATTTGAATTAAATAAAGCCATAATATTTGGATTAAATAAGCCAATGATATAAATAATTAAAACGGATATTGCAACAACAAATAGGTAGTTTAAGAAACCATAAAGAATTGATTTAGCCATTTTTAAATTATTAGATCTGTGTCCTAATAATAAACCAGTAAACCCTGCTTGTAATATAGTCGTAAATTCTAAAAATATTACAAAGAAAGCAGTAAGAATTAGTTTAATTGTTGTACTATTCATAACTGTTGCAAAAAATTGCAAAGTATTTTTTAAAACTTCTAAATTTTCCTTTGAAT
>CANRKE010000031.1 GCA_947631135.1 uncultured Bacilli bacterium
ACTCCCTAATATATTATTCTAAAAAAATTGCCAAAAGTCTTTTTTTATATTCAATTTTTTTTAATTTTTTTCTTATTCCTTGACAAACACACAAAAAATACCATAATTTTTAATGTTATGATATTTTTAAATTATGTATAAACAAAAGATTTTAGTAATTTTGATGTATGTAAAAAAAGAAAGTTATTAAGAAAAAGAAAAAAATCACTAAAATATTATAATATTCTTTTTATCTAATTTTTATTTATTTCAATATTTTTTTGATTACTATTATAAATTTATAATTATTATCTATGTCTACCAACTTGTTTTCTTTCTAGCTTTTCTTCTTCTAATTCCATTATCTTTCTTTTTATTTCTTTACTCATTAAATACATTCTATTTTCTAATGAATGAAACTCTTCTAATTCCATATATTTAGCATATTTATTTTTAAGTATGGATCTAAACAACTCAATTTCATTTAAAAGAATACCCATTTTTGTATCATCGCTATCATCATCAGTAGCTATTTCAGTTACCATTTGATATATCTTATTATATCTTTTATCAATTTTTTTATTTATTAGTATTTTAATTAACGTATCATCATTAATTTTTGCACTTGATACTCTTATGGTGTTTTTCTTACTTATATTATTTTTAGGATTAATTTCAAACCCATCAATATTAGTATTTATATTTTTAATTTTATTTATATTAGTAACTTTTATAACTTTATATTTTTTCATGATTTTTTTCCTCCAATAAATCAGGTCTTTTCTTTAAAGTGTTTTTAATTTTTTCTTGTTGTCTATATTTATTTATATTTTCATGATGTCCTGATAGCAATATCTCTGGTACTTCCATATTTCTATATACTCTGGGTTTTGTATAAGTAGGATAATCAAGTAAATTATCATTAAATGAATCATTTTCATAGCTTTCTTTATTAATAACTCCATCAATAAGTCTTGTAATAGAATCAGTAACAGCCATTGCTGCAATCTCGCCTCCTGTAAGTACATAATCACCAATACTTAATTCCATATCAACAATACTCAATATTCTTTCATCAAAGCCTTCATAATGCCCACAAATAAGTATAATATGTTCCATTTTAGATAATTCTATCGCACATTCTTGATTGAAAGTTTTACCCTGTGGAGTAAGCATTATTACATAACTATTATCTTTTTTTAAATCATCAATAGCTCTAAATATTGGATCACACATAAGAACCATTCCAGCTCCACCACCATATGGTGTATCATCTACTTGTTTATTATTATAAACAGAATAATCTCTAATGTTGTGTATATTTATTTCGACTTTCTTACTTTCACGAGCACGTTTTATAATTGAACTATTTAAAAATCCATCAAACATATCTTGAAAAAGTGTAAGTATATCTATCCTCATTATAACAAACCCTCCATATACTTAATATACACTTTATTTGAAGATAAATCAACATTTTCAATAAATTCTTTATTATTTGGAATATACTTATCTTCATTATTAATATTAACTAATAATAATGGATTATTTTTAACATTTATAACATCCTTTATTTTACCTACAATTTTATCTAATACAACTATATCCATACCTATTAAATCTTCATCTAAATATTTTATATCTTTCAAATATATTCTATCTATATATACTTTACTCTTCATATATTTTAAAACATCATTAATATTATCATATTCATTAAAACTTACCATATTATAACCTTTATGAATTCTATAGCTTTTAATATGCAAAATATCATTATTAATTATTAATTCATTACCTATACAAAAAGCTTTATCTTTATATTTAAAATCAGATAATATTCTTATTTCTCCCTTAATACCGTGAGTTGTAACAACTTTTCCAATATATACTTTATCCATCATTATCCCCTACTTACTAATTTCATATAAGATTATAGATGCAGCAACACCTACATTTAAACTTTCACATTCATTATTCATTTTAATATATATAAATTCATCACACATTTTTTTTGAGAATTCACTTATTCCATTTCCTTCATTGCCCATTATTATTGCGAAATGTGTAGATAGTTTTATATCTTTTATATTTTTACCATCAACTACATTTGTTCCATATATTTTATATTTTCCTTGTTTAAGAAGTGGTATAAAAGTTTTTAAATCACGTCTTAATATATTTAAATCAAAGATCATTCCTTGTGTAGCTCTTAATACTTTTGGATTGTACTCATCAACAGATGTATTAGATAAGACTATCGTATCAACATTAAATGCAACCGCACTTCTTATTATAGTACCTAAATTACCTGGATCTTGTATATTATCAAGTATAAGTATTCTATCAGTAAATTTCATATTTTTAACAAAATTACACACACCCATAAATGATGGAGGAGAATCTAACTTAGATATTTTTTTCATTACTTTCTTTGTTACTGTTATTGTATCAACATCTAATGGTAAAATCTTTCCTTCTAACACTATTAATGTTTTTAATAATCCCTTACTATAGGCTTTATTAATTAAATTAATCCCTTCTACTAAAAATGTTTTAGTCTTATCTCTATACTTTTTTTCATGTAATTTACATAGTTCTTTTACTCTTTTATTATCTACTGATTCTATTACCATAACATCTCCACCTTATAATTATTAAATCAAATTTTATTATACTTGTAAATTAATATTTTAATTTTTTTCTTTCTTCTTTATAATTTGGAACATATTTTGAGACTAATAACCAAAATTCTTTTTGATGATTAGGATATGTGAAATGTGCGATTTCATGATATATAACATAATCTAATACACTTATCTCATATCTTATTAAATCAGAATTAAGAGTAATCGTATTATTACTTCTATTACATACTCCCCATCTTGTTTTCATTTTTCTAATTCTTAATATAATATTTTTAGGTATTACTTCTTCTGTATTATTAATACATTTATTTAATTCATCTAAAAATATATTTTTTATTTGTTTTGTTAACCATTTATTTAATGTTTTTTCATCTTTTACATATATATTATTGTTATTAATCATTATATCTTTATATGATCCAAATTCTATTTCATATTTCTTTCCTAAGTAATAAAAATCTTTATTATTGTTATTTATTTTTTTCTTTTGTTCAATCATTTTACATATTGATTTATAATTTTTATTTATAAAATCATTAATTTGATTTTTAGTTGTAAATTTATTACAAGTTATATATAAACTCATATCATCTTTAATTCTAAGATACATATTTTTAATATTCTTTTTTTCAATTATTATATTGTAATATTCATTATTATATTCAAACATATTATTCCTTCTTTACTTATATATATTTTATAATAATGATTACATTTAATCAATTAAAAATTAAAAAATCATGTAAATTATTTTATACATGATTAGTATTCAGCTTGAAATAGTGGGGATGATTCATCATTTGATTCAATTATGGTATTTCCATCATAGGTTTTAATTTCAGGTAAAGTAATTGGTTCATATTCAGGATTTGATTTAATAGTTCCATCAGAATTTATAAGTCTTACTATTCTTTTATTTTTATAATCAATATAATCTCTCATGTCATCAATACTTCTTAATGGTTCATGTCCATTCATATCTATTGTTATATTTTGAATATTCTCATTTTTTCTTATTATAAATCTTGAATAATAGATTATAGTGTTTGGTATATTATTTTTATTTTCTATTATTGCAATATTTGTATACTTTGTATATGGCCTAAAATTTGTTTTATCCCTATCATATCTTTCACCTACTACTGTAGCTTCATAACATTTAAAATTTTCAGATAATTTTGAATAATCTGAAAATACATAATTATATGTGTTTGAATCATTGGATTGAGAAACAAAAGTACCTTCATTAAAAGTTCCATGATTCCATTTTTCGTTTAACTTTATTCTATTATTTTCTTTATCTATATTTTCAAATTCATACAAGTACAACCAAACATTCTTTGAATATGTTTCATTAGGATATGCAACACCTCTAGAGTCAACATAATTCCAAAATATTAAACCACTATTTGCATTTATATTATTACCAGTAAAACCTGATACATCATTCAAATACACATATTCATCTCCATTTTTTAAATCCTTTGTTAAATATGTTAAACTATTTTTAACAGAACTATAATTTTTAAAGTAAATATTGGATCCGTCTATATAATGATCTCTTATACCCAAATAAACCATTGCATCAGTATTATTACTTTTCGCACACATATTCATATAGTATTCTTTGCTTGTATTTATTGCTATTTTACTTGATGTAACAAAAAAGCTTGAATTGACACTCCTATAAAAACTACCTAAACTTTTATATTTTTCATCACTATATGTTGCATGAGATGTTGCATTAGAAAAATTTGTGTTATTACCTAATTCACCCAACCCATTATCTACTAAATTTTGTGATACAGTAATATTTATTACTTTGTTATCGCCTACATTTTTCCCATCAATAGCATTTCCATATATTTTTAAATTTTCTAAATTACCATTAGTTGTATTTGATATTACTGTTATTTCATCTTTTGATGATTTAGCTAATTTTTGTCTTGCTTCTATTTGTATTTTAAAACTACCACTTCTATTTAACATATAATTTTGATCTACACTATTAGAATTTTCTATCCATATTTGTAATTTATATTTATTAATATCCTTACCATTTATTCCTATACTTCTCTTTAAATAATATTTTGTATTTTCTATTTCTAAAAAGTTACCTTCATTTATTACTTGTCCATTGTTTGTTAATCTCCATTTTAATGTTAGATCTTTTAGAGCTAGTGGTAAATCCATATCAACAAGTTTAATATCATAATATGCATATGAATTACCATTATTTTCTACACTAAAGTTAAATACATTTGCTTTTTCTTCTACTTCATCACTATTAATCGGAAGTAAATTATCAATTGTTACTTCTTCTCCATCAATATATTCTACATAAAGATTACCTAATTTAGTTGAATTATCGCTAACACTTGTATTAAAGAACATTGCGTAACTAAATACAAGTACCCCTACTATTATTACCACAATAGATATTATTATTGCATTTCTTATTACTTTCTTCTTATCCAAAATAAAACACCTACCTTATTTTAAGGTAAGTTATTAGGTCTTATAAGTATGACCCCCCCCATACCAAACATATGTTTGTACATATTCAATATGAGAAGGACCTACCTTTTTTATTACAACTTAATTCTATCAAAAATTTTTAATCAATACAATACATATTGTTTAATTTCAATATTTTGAGCAACCAAGAGTTTATTATTTAAAAACAGTTTATTTTTTTATTGTTTTATTTTTTTATACTTAATTTGGTACATAGCTGTATTTGGGTTTGTTTCATTTACTTAAGTGTGATTAGAAAAATCATTTTCATATGAATTAAATATATTTAATTTTTAAACAATGAAATATAAGCTAAATAAGTCATATATATATCATATTTAGATGCTATCTCAAATGGTGAATGCATAGATAAAATAGGTACACCAACATCAATTACATCCATATTATAATCAGTAATATACATTGCAATAGTACCACCACCACCAATGTCAACTTTACCTAATTCACCTATTTGCCAAACTACGTTATTCCTATCAAATATATTAGTAAGTTCACGTAAAAATTCACTATTTGCATCACTAGCGCCACTTTTACCACGACTACCAGTAAACTTAGAAATAGCTGCACCATATCCTATATAATTTGTATTTTTCTTATCATCAACATTTTTATAATTTGGATCAGATGCATTAGTTACATCAGCAGATATACACATAGAATTTGATAATATTCTATTTACTGTATTAATATTCCACTTATCATCTAATTTACTAATAATATCACATACACAACTATAGAAAAAATTACTTTTCATTCCAGTATTACCAACTGATCCTATCTCTTCTTTATCAACAAATAAAGATATACAAGTTTTTTTAGGATTATCCATATCTATAATTGATCTTAATGAATCATAAGTACAAACTCTATCATCTTGTCCATACCCACCAATAAAACTTTTATCAAAACCAACTTCCCTTGCATTAAATGCAGGAACTAACTCTATTTCAGCAGTTAAAAAATCTTTTTCAACAATACCATATCTTTCATTTAATATTTTTAAAATAGAATATTTTACTTTATCTTTTATTTCTTCATCATCAATTAGACTACCACCTACTAAAACATTTAATTTTTCAGCTTCAATACTATCAACTAATTTTTTTTGTAATTGATCTTTAGCTAAATGTGGTAATAAATCAGTTATACAGAATACTTCATCATCTTCATTATCACCAATATTTATTTCTATAACTTCATTATTCTTATTATATATTACACCATGCATTGATAGTGGAATACAAGTCCATTGATATTTTTTAATACCACCATAGTAATGTGTTTTTAAAAGTGCCATATCATTATCTTCATATAGTGGATTTTGTTTTAAATCTAATCTAGGTGAATCTATATGAGAAACAATTAAATTTATACCATTTTTAATATCTTCACTTCCAACAACGCACATTAAAACATTCTTATTTTTATTTACAACATAAACTTTATCATTTGGTTTTAATTTATCTATAGTATCAATATCAACAAAACCATTTTCACGTGCAATCCTAACTATATCTTTAACACATTCTCTTTCTGTTTTATTACCTAAAAACTTTTTATATGATAAACAAAATTCATTCATCTTCTTTACTTCTTCATCTGTTAAAATAGTACTTATATGTTTTTTCTTATATTCTAATTTATTCATTTTATTACCTCCTTTATTAATATAATCTAAATTATAATAACTATGCAATACTTTTTAAATATGAAACTGTATCACTAAAACTTTTAGCTTCATATATATCTATATCATAATCATATTTTTTAGCATACTTAACTGCATCTTTATAATTATCTCCACTAGGTACTAAAAATACATCACATTTATTTTTAACCGCACCACTTAATTTATATTTAACTCCACCAATTTCACCAATTTCTCCATCTTTTGTTATTGTACCAGTCCCACATATTCTATTATTTTCACTTAGATTAGAATCAGTTAATTTATCATATATAGCTAGGCTCATCATAAATCCTCCACTAGGTCCTGATTCATTACCCTTAAATTTTATATTGATATCATTATTTATTTTATATTTATAATTAACTGATATGCCAACACCTATTTTACCTTCATCTTCTATTTCAACTATTTTAGCTTTTCTATTTTTCTTCTTCCCTTTAATATCTTTTACTTGAAGTGTAATTTCTTCTCCTATTTTAACTTCAGAAATATATTTTCTAAATTCATCAAACCCAACTATATTTGCATCTTCTATACTAAGTATTTCATCACCTACTTTTAAATCAGTCTGAGCTTCATCATATATATAAGTTACATATAATTCTTCCCCATTAATACTTATATCTTCATTAGCTTCATTAAAAGCAGTTATAATAGAATTAGATTGTGATTCTTTAAGTAATATATCATTAATTATTTTATCTTCTTCTTCATTATAATTATCATCTTCTATTTTTTCATTATCTATATTTGGAAATATATAAGACATAACTAGTGTCATAATATTAGCTCTTAATTGAGATACATAACACATATAAAAATTTTGTTTCTTATTACTATCTTTTACATTTATTCTATCAGATATATCTATTGTTCCCCCACCATTATATATAAAGTATGGTACTGGACAACTTAAAACAATTAATAACATTACTAAAATAATTAAGAATTTGTAGTTTTCTTTTATATATTTTTTAATACTTTCATATAATTTATTGATCATACTTCTTATCTCCTTCTATATTATTATAACAAAAAATAGGTGAATATATGAAAAAAATTTTAAATTCTTTAATAATTTTAATAATAGTTATATTTTTAACTATAGAAGTAATACTTAATTCTAGTAGTGTTGTGGACAGTGCACGATTTTCATTTAATATGTGGAAAGATAATATCTTCCCTACTTTATTTCCATTCTTTGTAATATCAAATTTACTTATAAATTATGGATTTGTTGAATTAGTTGGAGAATTATTTAAACCTATAATGAGTAAATTATTTAAGATTAAAGGTGAATCATCTTTTGTATTTATTTTAAGTATGTTATCAGGTTTCCCTTCTAATGCAAAATATACTTTAGAATTATATAATAATAATATAATAGATGATAAAGAAGCTACTAAACTACTTACGTTTACTCATTTTCCTAATCCATTATTTGTAATTGGAACAGTTGCTCTTTCATTTTTAGGTAATAAAAATTATGGATTTATAATACTTGCTTCTATATATATATCAAATATATTAATAGGAATAATGTATAGATTTTATAATCCTACAAATAATACTAGTAAAATAGATCTTAAAAGTGCTTATAAAAAAATGAAAGAAAGATATAAAAAGAATAAAACTTTTGGAATTATTTTAACTAAAACTTTAGTTGATAGTATAAATATGTTATTACTTATCCTAGGTGCTATATCTTTATTTTTAATACTTAATAAAATAATAGTTAATGTATTTAATTTAAATGATTATTTTAGAGCATTTACATCTTCTGTATTAGAAATGACTGGTGGTTTAAAATATACATCATTATTAAATATACCTATTAATTATAAAATAATATTAACTAGTATGATACTTGCATTTGGTGGATTATCTATACATACTCAGATTTACAGTATTATTTGTGAAACAAAAATTAAATTTTTCCCTTATTTTATATCTAGATTTATACATGTTATACTAAGTGGATTAATATGTTTTATACTGTTAAATATTGTAAATATATGAAATTCATATTGTTTTTTTTTGAGTATTATTATATAATTAATAGAGAATAAGAAGGTGAATATATGAAACAAGAATTGAAAACATTTGATTTTATTAAGACTCCAATTGTTGATATATCAAATGATATATTATATGATTCTGCAATTTTAGGCGCTTCAGATATTCACTTTGATCCATGGGAAGATTATTTAAATATTAGAATAAGAATAGATGGTACATTAAGAGATTATGCACATGTATCAAACGATAATAAAAAGAACTTGATTACTAGAATTAAAATTATGTCTGGTATGAATATAACAGAATCACGTCTTCCTCAAGATGGTGCGATTAAAACTGATATTAAAGATTTAAATCTTGATATGCGTGTATCTTCATTACCAACTAATAAGGGTGAAAAAATAGTTATTCGTATCTTAGACTATACTATGAGTTCTCAAGGTATAGAAAATCTTGATTTTACAGAAGATAATTTAAAAAAAGTAAAAGAAATGATAAAAGTTCCAAATGGTATTATACTTGTAACTGGAGCAACTGGTTCTGGTAAATCTACTACTGTTTATTCTATATTACAAAGATTAAATCATGAAGATATTAATGTTATGACTGTTGAAGATCCAATAGAAATGGATATTGAAGGTATAAATCAAATTCAAGTTAATAGTGAAATTGGTCTTACTTTTGCATCAGTATTAAGATCTATTTTAAGACAAGACCCTAATATTATAATGATTGGAGAAATTAGGGATACTGAAACTGCTCAAATTGCTATTCGTGCATCTATAACAGGACACTTGGTATTATCAACAATACACACCAATAACTCTCTTAACACTATTGAAAGATTGATTGATATGGAAGTTGAAAGATATTTACTTGGTACTGCTCTTGAAGGTATTATATCACAAAAATTAGCACGCCGATTATGTCCAAAATGTGCGATTAAAAGAAAAACAACAGATTATGAAAAAGCTTTATTTAAAGATATTATAAATATGGATGTTAATGAAGTATTAAGTGCGAAAGGATGTAGTGAATGTTCAAATACTGGATATAAGGGTCGTATTGCAATACAGGAAGTTCTCCTTATAAATGAAGAAATTAGAGATGCTATTTCTGAAAATATGAAAAAGGAAGATTTAAGAGAATTGGTATACAATGAATCTGGAGCAAAGACATTACTTCAAGATGGTCTTTTAAAAGTTGTAAATGGTAAAACTACTATTGAAGAAGTACTTAAATTAGTTGAAATAGATGAAAATGAAGTTAATATAAATGATATTGTAGTTGAAAAAAATAATAATATAAGTAATGTTGATAATAATAATGAAGTTATACAAAATAAAGATGTTATTCCTGATAAAAATATTATTACTAGTGATACTTCTAATAAAATAGATAATATACCTCTTGTAGTACCTCCTGCCAACGTTACAAAAGATATTATTAGTGAAAATACAGATGATGAAGTAATTGAATTTTAAAATATTGCAATTGTTTATAAAGCAATATTTTTATTTTACATTTAAATATTTTAATATTTAATGTATAATTAGTTTTGGGTGGTAATATGTTTACAATTGATAATGAATATACATTTCAATATATAATTAAAAAATCAAAGTTTATTGTTAAATTAATTAATATTAATGAAGATGATAATATTAATATATTATTAGATAAAATAAAAAAAGACTATCCTAAAGCTACACATTATTGTTATGCATACGTACTGAAAAATTATTCAAAATATAGTGATGATAAAGAACCTACTGGTACTGCTGGGATACCTATTTTAAATTCTATTAATAATAAAAATCTTTGTAATGTTTTATGTGTAGTAATTAGATATTTTGGTGGTATTAAATTAGGTGCTTCTGGACTTATTAGGACTTATGGTAAAGTTGTTAGAGATTCTATTGATTTATGCGATTTAAAGCCTATTATTGATTATGTAATTTTTAATATAAAATTCGATTATGATAAATTAAGTTATGTAGATAATATTCTTAATGATTATATTATAGAAAAACATTTTAATGAAAAAGCAGAATATAAAATTAAATTACCTTCAAATATATATGATGAAATAATAAATAAATTACAAGCAAATAACATACATATATTTGACAATGGAATAGGTTTGTGATAGAATTTTAACTCGGTGATGAAAAATGAATAAATATTATGAACTATTACATTTAAATGAAAATTGTAATAAATATGAATTAGATTGTGCAACAGAAAGTGCATTAGAATATTATAAAAATGATTATGAAATGAAAATAAATATTTTAGATGCATATGATCAAATTTTAAAAAATATAGAAGAAAAACAAAATAAAATAGTAAATATTACAAATGGTGTATATTCTTATACTAAAGGTCAAATAAAAAAAGAAATTGTTAAATTACCTAATCAAAAATTAAATTCAAATAAACAAAATGATAATAAAAAAAATACATCTAATACTTACGATAATATAAATAAATTGTTTGTTGAAAATAATTTAAATGGAATAAAATTAAAAAACAATAAAACATTAAGTTGGGAAGAAATAGGTGTTTTATGTAAAATATATTTAAGCAATACAATAAAAAGTTATATTCATAACAGAAGGAATAACTGTAAAATAGATGTTTTTTATATAAACGATAATTGTGAAATAATTCCTTGTAAAATGGATATATTTAATAATATTGTTAATAGTTTTGATAATGACAGTATTTCAGATAAAGTTTTTAGCAAAACATATAACTCAAATATTTATGATACAAATGAAATATTACCAGATATATTTTTAAACAATAAAAATAAATATGACAGAAATATAATATCATTAATGATAGCAAATTTAAGAGGTTTGTTGATTGTCTTAAAAGAAAATGGTAATTTACCAAAAAATATAAAAGAAAAATCAAGGCAAAAAACATTAAATTTTAATTGATTAAATATGTAAATAAATTTATATAAATGAATCAATCTACATAAAAAGTAAGTAAATAACTTACTTTTTTTAAAACACATAATTATTTTAAAATGTATGGATCTTCTTTAGTTCCGTTTCCTTTAATTACAATATTATTTTGATTTAAATTGATTATTGGAAATACTGATCCCATATAATCTAACCCCCCATACTCAGTCAAGTACGTTCCCATTATTGATATAGTTGTATAATAGGTCTCATTGCTCCTATTATAACCAGAGGGGGACATTGTTATAATACGTGTATAGTTTTTAAAATTATAATTTAATAAGTTATTTTTAGCAAATCGAATAAGTCCCATATGTTTTATATCATCAACATTTGGCAGTCCAATTTTTAAATAATATTTACCACCATATGTCTTATCTGTTTTTGGACATATATATGTTGAATCACCATTAAATAGTTTATCAAAGCCACCGTATACTTTAGACCACTGAGTTACTTTACCGTTTGTTGTATCACAACAGAATTCACTTGTAGAAATACATTTATCATATTTTAATAATTTTTTTTGATACCATTCTTCTAAATATTTTTTTATTGTTGATGGTTTACCATCTTGAATATTGGGCATACTATTATCGTACGTATATCCTTCATATTTTTCTGTAGTTCTATCTTCATTATATTTTGATTCTCCTATTTTATCATCAGTTATTATTCTAATTGTTCCGTCCCCATTGATTCTCAATATTCTCCATAATATTCCTGCAAATGATATGTAATTATTTTCAACATATCCACGATAGTAATATGTATCTCCATCACTATCTGTATCTTTATATAATCCTTCGGTTTCTACTACTGCTCTTTGTTTTGTTAGTTCGTAATCCGTGCTTGTTTCTGGTAATGTATCATAATATTCTTGTGTTACTGAAGCTTTACTAAAATCTGGTGTATTAGTTATTACATTTTTGTTATTCTTACCTAGTATCAGACTAGCTAGTGTTGGTAATTCTTTATCGTATCCTTCTACTTTTATTTTTCCATCTAAATCCATATTTAAAAATTGATTTTGATTTCCTCCATTATCCCTTATCCATATATATAATTGATAATTTTCTTCTGATGACGCATTTTGTTTTATATTTGTTAAAAGTGTTAGTTCTTTTGTTTTTTCATCATATGCCTCAAATGATCCAACTCCAATTTTTTCATCATTATGATACAAGCTATATCTTAAATTACTATCACTATATATTTCTTTATCTATATTTAAATTGGTTAATTTAAATCTTAAATATATTTCTTTGTTATTATTATTTCTTACACTAAATTCATGTTTAGGTGCATACTTAAGCACCTCATCTTCATTCATTGGTA
>CANRKE010000032.1 GCA_947631135.1 uncultured Bacilli bacterium
AAATGTTAAATCTGCATATCCTAATCCTGCTGGTATTTCTCTATATATATCATAATAGTTTCTTGCTGAATAATATCTTATTGTTATTACACATGCTAAACTATTCTCATCATTATATTTTAATATTGATGTAGTATCAATATGTTATTGAAAATACTTAATTTTTTTAAATATATCCTCCTATATTCATATGTAAAAAAGTACAATATCATGTACTTATTATTTTACGAATTTAGAAAAATCAGTTGGTACTTTATTATTTTTTATTGCTCCAACAATTTTATCCTCTTTTTCTTTAGTTATTTTTTTACCTGCAATTCCACTTATTTCACTTATTAAATCTCTTAAATTATCTTCGTTTTGCATATCTTGATTTTGTATTTTTTTTGCTAAAGATAGAATAGTATCTTTATTTACATTTGTTTTTTTTTCAACTTTTTTAAAAAAATCATCACTAAATTTCATTTAAAAAATACCTCCTACCCTAATATATGTAAGAAATATTTTTAAGTTCATAATAAATTTATTTATATTATTTATCATTATTTATTCTTTTTATCATTTCTTTTCTAAAAATTACTGGATTAATTTTATTTTTTTTAGATTCTAAAATATCTGAAACAGTATCTAATGACATAGTATTATTTCCGTTTATTATTGAATTAACAATCATCACATCTTGTATAAATTTTGTACATCTATTATTTAATTTATATTCTCCATATTTTGTTTGTTTTATTGCAATTTTAGCACCGTATATTGACATATCAACACCAATATTATCTACTTCTAATAATATATTACATGCACATTTAGCACATTCTAAAGTTTTAGCATTATACAAAATTTTAGCTCCTTCAATTGCTATATTATTTTTTATAGTATACTCATTACACAATACATCGCACATATACTTTGCACTAAAATCATTATTTAATTTGGTAATCAATTTAGCTCCTTCAATTGCTATATTATTTTTTAACGCAAGTTCATTACATAATACGTTTTCAACATATTTAATATTTTTTTTATTTACACAATCTTTGATAATATTATAGGCATTAAAATTTTCACCTAAACTTATTAATAAATCGTTACTTATTACATTGCTTATTGAACGTGCAACAACATCACTTTCACAATCATCTATAATACTTATTGATTTTAATTTATCGTTAAAATCTAATTTTTCACATTTTAAAATTGAAATTTTTGAACTATAGTTTCCAGTTTCTAACAATTTTTGAATTAATATATCACTATATATTTTTTCATTTTTATTTGTTTTATTAATTAGTATACCAAGTTCAATGGCCCCAATAATATTAGTATTATCAACTTTTAATATATAATCAATAATATTATAATCTAAATTTAATAAATCGTCTAATAATATAGATTTAGGTAAGTAGTAAATACCTGCATTTTTAAGTTTATTAACCAATTCTAATACCTTCATAACTTTCCTCCTGAATTAATAGGTTTATGATAACATAAAAATAGTTAATAATCAATATTATTTAATTTGATTATAATAAACTAATTTTATTACCAATTTTTAATAGTTTTTTATTAATATAATTATTTACTATATCTATATTAGGATACATAGAATAATAATTATAACCTTTCATAAAATATTGAAACATTTGACAATATTTATCAATATCAATTTCATTGTTTTTACAATTATCAAATATTATTCTTCTTAATTTATTTAATATTTTATTATCATCAATTTCTAAAATTTTATCTACATTCATTATTTTACATAATTCATCTAATATTTTATTTATTGATTCATTAATATATTTACCATTTTTATTTTTATCGTGCATTGATGAATAAATTCCAAGTAGTATTGAATATATTTTAAACTTAATATTATTTATTTCTTCTATTTTATTTTTCTTATTACAATCATTTAAATTTTTTATGCATGTATTTAATTCACATATCATAACTAACACCTCATCTGTGTTATATATTATAATCATATTTTTTGTTTTGTCAAATATTAATTATTAATCAATTTTGTTTTTTAATAATAATATAAAAGGCCTTACATCTATAATGTAAGACACAATTTTAAATTATTTACAATCATCACTATTTACTCCATCTAGACATACAATATATGGATCTGAGCTAGTACCTGATCCTTTCTTAAATTTTACAGATCCATCAATTGTTATTACTGGTCTAACACCTGCACTTCCATAAGCATCTTTACCAATTGAACCAGTAGAATTAGAGCCATCATTTAATGGTATTGTAAACATACTAGTTTCTTCATTTATTTTCCTATTATCATTAGAAGATGACATTAAATCAGATGTCCAAAATTCTACTTTATTTTGATTAAACATAGTATTACTAATGTTTTTATTATCAAATATTATTCTATACACTTCACCATTACCACTTACTTCTGATTGAGTTATACTAGCACCAGAATAAATATATTCGGCAACTGATAACAATCCAATTTGATAATATTCAATACTAGCATTATCCATGTATGAACAATTGTATATATTTTCAGTTGTTATATTATTAAATTTAGGTAACGATATTTCATTATAATGAGTATTACCACTTCCTAAATAAGCATTGTAATAACTTGTGACTTTTGATGCAGTTGGTTCAGTTGGGATACACATTTTAGTTTTTTTAAAAACATTTATTTTCTTTCCGTCATTAGTTTGGCTTAAATTAATATCTTTTTCAGACATACTAATTCCTTTCTTTTTATAGAAATCATCACCAAAATTTTTGTTTCCCCAAGTCGAATATATTTCATTATAAATTTTTGGATGAGCAACATTTGTAGTATTTATATTAATTTGATAAATTGAATATTTGTTACTTGCATATATATCTATTTTGTAAAACAGATTTAAGTCATTATCCTTCTTATAAATATAATCCCATCCCCAATCACCATCTTTTGAATTTATATATTTACAATCTATGCTATCTAGTTTAACTCCACTACAACCTCCGTGTATCGAATCAGCAATAGTACAACCCTGAGGAAGACACTTATATTCTTTAACATCACCACCCAATTTACTCGTTAATTCTTGACACAATTCACCTCTTGTAAAAGGATTTTGATTAATAACTAATTTAGAATCTTCTTGTGTTTTATAACTATAGCTTTTACCAAACATATAGGGAAGACCATCAGTCCAAATTGCTTGATTTTCATTTTTATGATCACGACTGTATTCACTCATTAAAACTGACAAATCTGATATTAACTTAATTGAATTATTTTTTTCATCAAAACTAACTATTCTCCACAACATATCTGTATTTTTTTGACCAGCATATTCAATATCATCAGTATATTTTACCCCAGGTATTTTAATATAATTATTATCAACTGCTCCAACAAAAGAACAATATCTATTATCGTTACCAAATATTTTTTCACAATGTATTCCTGGTACATAACCTAAACTATCATAGGTATCAAAGAAAATTCTTTTTGATATAAAATTTGATGATTCACCAAATGAAACTAACGTTTCAATTGCTGTATCTTTAATAGGATTTCCATTACCATTATTATTATTTATTAAATTTAAGTAACTATCATAATTATCTAATGCTTTTAAATTAGTATCCATAACTATTCTATTAGATTCTTCACAATTTTTATCACTATATGTATATTTTAATTTTTGTTTACCACTACTACTAGTATCTATTGTTATTTGTACTGATCCAGTAAATGTTTTATTAGTTATTGGATTTTTTGGTATTTCTTCTATATATTCTGAATCTTCCAAATCTCCCAATGTAAAACAATAATTTTTATCACTACTAGAAATACTAGTTACATTCCATTTATTTTTATTATCTAGTGCATAACTTTTAGCGGCACTTTCAAATTCTTTTATTTGTAAATCATATGATTTCTTTTTGCTCTTACTAGATAAGCCCATAGCTGATGGTACTGCAATACCAACAATAGCTAACATAATTGCAATTGTTACAACAATTTCAACCAAAGTAAACCCATTTTTCTTTTTCATATACCTCTTCCTCTCTTGATAGAGAATTAAGAAAAACTTACTTTAAATAAAGTAGTTTACAATTCTTTACTATTACAAGTTTATCATAATAATTGTATTACAATCAAGTAGTTTTGTTTATTTTACGAATTATTTTGTTTATTTTACGAATTATTTAACAGTTTATATATTTCATCTTTAACATTTTTATATCCATAAAAAATATTATACATTGCATTAGTAACTGGCAATTTTATTTTATATTTTCTTGCTATTCTTTTAACTGATTTTATAGCCTCAACACCCTCAACTACAGTTTTAGCAGATCGTATTGCTTCATCTATGTTCATTCCATTACCTACATTATATCCAGTAATATAATTTCTACTATTTTTAGAAGATGTAGTAAGTACTAAATCACCAATACCAGCAATTGAAAGTATAGTATCATCATTAAAATTAAATATCTCTTTTATCTTATACATTTCACTAATTCCCAATGTAACAACAATAGCATGTGTATTATCAAGATAACCTAACCCTGCAACAACTCCACTTGCAAGAGCAATAATATTTTTGATACTCGATAAAACTTCTATACCTATAATATCATCAGTTTCTTCAATAATTATATAATCATTTTCAAATATTTTTTTTATTTTTTTTCTATCATCATACTTACTACCTAACATAAATTTTGTAATATTTCTATCTAGTATTTGACTAGCAAAACTTGCACCTACTATAGTTGATACACTTTTAATATTTTTATCATCTATAATTTCTTCAACTAATTCTGATGTTGTAGTTAAATTCTTATTATCTATTCCTTTAGACATATTAATAAAAGTATATTTATTCAGATTATTTTTAAGTCTAGTTTTTATTTTTCTTAATACTCCCTTAATAAATTTTGAAGGAAGTGCGATAATTATAATATCTGAATAATTTAAAAGTTCTGTAAGGTTAGAAGTCGCTGATACTTTTCTAGATAATTTATAGTTAGGATGATAAAATTTACTAGTTCTATCTTTATTTATTTCCTCTACTTGCAATGTATCGGGTGTCCACATTAAAACATCATGAGCATTATCTGTCAAAATCTTTGAAATTGCAATAGCAAATGATCCGCTTCCAAGTATACTAATCTTCATATTATTCTTCTCCTTTATTTTTAAATTGTAACACTATTGGTGTTCCAGTAAAATCAAAATTTTCTCTTATTTTATTTTCTAAATATCTTTTGTATGAAAAATGTATAAGTCCTTTATTATTTACATTAAAAGTAAACTTTGGTGGTTTAATACCAGTTTGACTTACAAAATAAATTTTTAATCTTTTCCCTTTATATGATGGAGGAATATTCATAGCAACAGCATCCATAATTACATTATTTAGTGTGCTTGTTTTAACTGTCTTTATACTATTTTCGTAAGCTTTTAATATTTCAGGCATAAGCATATGAACTCTTTTTTTAGTAAGAGCAGATAAGAATACTATATTAGCATATGGAATAAATTGAAAATTATTTCTTATTTCTTCTGTATATTTTTTGATTCTATCTTTATCAGATATTGTATCCCATTTATTTACTACTATAACTATAGCTTTTCCTCTATCAAGTGCATAACTAGCAATATGTTTATCATGTTCCATAATTCCTACCTCAGCATCTAATATAAGAATACAAACATCACTTCTATCTATAGCTCTCATACTTCTTATTAAACTAAATTTTTCTATATTTTCATATATTTTACCCTTTTTTCTTAATCCTGCTGTATCAATTAATACGTATTCATTATTTTGATACTTAAATACTGTATCTATACTATCTCTTGTAGTACCAGCAACATTACTTACTACTACTCTTTCTTCATTTAAAAGAGCATTAACTAAACTACTTTTACCTACATTTGGTCTACCTATTAAACAAAATTTTAATCTATTATCCTCTTCTTCTTCACTTTCATCAATATTAAAGTTCTTAACTATCTCATCTAATAAATCAGATATACCAATATTATGTTCAGCACTTACTTTTATTATATTATCAAATCCAAATTCATAAAAATCATAAAAATTTTCTTCACTTTTCTTACTTTCTGTTTTATTTACACATAATATAACTTTCTTATTACTTTTTCTAAGCATATTAGCAACTTCTCTATCATTTGTATCAATCCCACTTATTCCATCTAATACAAATATAATTACATCAGCATCATCTATTGCAATCATAGCTTGTACTTTGATAACTTCATTAAATTCCATATTAGATATATCTATACCACCTGTATCTATTAGATTAAATTTATAATTATTATAATTACATTCTGCATATATTCTATCTCTAGTAACTCCAGGTGTATCCTCTGTAATAGATATATTCTTTCCAACTAATCTATTAAATAAAGTAGATTTACCTACATTTGGTTTACCAATTAACGCAACTGTCTTCTTCATGAAAATCACTTCCCTAGTTCGTATATTCTATCATAAAATTGTATAAATTCAAAGAAAAAAATAATTAATCTTTTTTATTTTTTCCTTTCTTACTATAATCTATAACATATCCATTTTCATCTATTTTAACAGGACTTATATTTTTATATTTATTCATATATACTACTTTATCACTTTTCCAATTTGTTTGATTTATTAAATATTCAAGTTTTTGTTCTCCTGTTTTTATTTCTTGTTCATTCATTTCTTCATCTATTTGTTTTAATGTTTCTATACTGTTTACCCAAAACACTTGAATACCCATCCTTAAAACATCAATAAACTTAATCTTTTGTGGTTGTATATTAGGATCGATTGTTATTCCCTCTTCACTATACCATCTTCCATCATGATTTCCTTGTTTATCTACTATTGGTAAAAATTTATCTGAATCAATGCTGTAAATATAAGCTGTTTCTTTATCTAGATTAAGTAAGTTATGATTTTCACCTAATATAATTACTCCATATTCATCTTTATCAAAAGTGAATGAAAAGAATGGATCTAGTAAATGAAGATATGAAATTTTATCACTGCTTGTAGTTATTACAACATTCTTTTTTAATTCTTCATTATTGATAGGACTAATAACATATCCTCCTTTTAATATTTTTTTTGATGTATACATCAACATATTTGGTTTGTTTTTCATTAATTCTTTAAATTTAAATTCTTGTGGTGAAATAAATATTCCAAAAACTGACATAATATTACCCTCTTTCTTATATTACTTACTTCTATTTTCAATTTGACATCTTTGTACAAGTCCTAATGAAATAAATAGGTTTAAACAAAAGCTTCCACCATAACTTAAGAATGGTAGTGGAACTCCTGTCATAGGACCAATACCTAATATACCAATTAAATTTACTGCAACATGACAAAATATATATGCAGCAACACCATATGCTATTATAGAGTTTTTGAGGTTTACACTAGATTTTGCGATAACTAAAATTCTAGCTATTAAAAGTACATAAAATAAAACTACTGCTACTCCTGCAATTACCCCTAACTCTTCAACTACTATTGGAAATATAAAGTCTGTATGAGCTTCTGGTAAATACAAATATTTTTGTGTACTATTTCCAAGACCAACTCCAAATAATCCTCCACTATTCATAGCTATATATCCATTACATACTTGATAACCTGTACTTTCTGTATACCTTTCACATGGTGATTTAAAATTGAAACGTTCTAATTGAGTTTTAGTAAATATCTTATCTCCAACTGTTATAATTGATAAAATTGATATTCCTAATAAGGACAATATAAGTAAAAATATTTTTGCTTTATAACTCTTTTTAATTGGTAAAGAAAAATATATTAATATACTTATAAGTGCGATTATTATTGCTGTACCAAGATCAGGTTGTAAAAATACTAAAACAAATATTGAGAATGCTATTACTAGTGGGAACAACAATACTTTAAAATTATCCAATTTTTTGATGTTGTTTTGATAGAAAGTAGCCATAAACATTATTAGTATACTTTTTGCAAATTCACTCGGTTGCAATGAAAATGGTCCAATATAATACCAACTTTTCGCACTATTTGTTATTTTTCCATATGGAAATAATCCTATTAAAGCAATTATTATTAATATCAATAAACCTTTTGCTATTTTACTATAATGTCTTGTTGGTACATATATGATAATCATAAATGCAATATAGCCAATTAACATAAATAAAGCTTGTTTCATAAGAAAATTATATGGACTTTTATTAAATCCTACAACAGATACTATAGATGATGATGAAAATACCATCATAAGTCCAAATGAAAAGAATAAAATCATAATTATTAGTAATGGTTTATCAAGTTTAGACCAAACTTTATTCATTTTAACACTTCCCATCTTATCTATAATTCTATCATAATTTTTAATAAAATTAAATAGTACTTTAAAATTCATAATAGTTTATTTACATAAAATAAGTAAAAATTATACTTTTATTCAACATAATTGATAAATTTTCTCAAAATTTTAAATCTATTACTTATTTCTGAATATGAGTTTGGAGAAAAAACTCTTAAGAATAGAAACAATATTTTGTTATTAACCGTTCTAAATTATAAAATTGTGAGAAATAGGAATAATATTTGGGTAGAAATTCCTCCAATTATAGGATTGATAGATAATAAAATTAAAACTTTTTGTCAAAAAGATGAATATTAGCATAAATAAGATTTCATCCAAATTATACAAAGTATAATGGTAATTTTTCAGTAATTTATATGAAAGAATGTATATATATATTTAAAGTTTTAACACAATATTAGTTGTTATTTAAAAATGTGCATAAAAAAGAACTAATACATTTATTTAGTTCTTTTGTTTTTCTTACCCGTTTCTGGATCTATATATGGTATTTCAATTTTAGAATTGTCAGTATCGGATAAAAAATTATCATCACTTTTTGTTACATTTGGTAAATCCATTTCATCCAAATGCTTATTATCGGCAAGAAAAGGAACTTTATTTTTTATATATTTTAAATAAAGTAATTTTTTTCCGGTTTGTTTTTCCGTGTTTCTCTCACCTTTTTTTATATTTGGTAAATCCATTTCATCCAAATGCTTATTATCAGCAAGAAAAGAAACATTCTATACTTTTTACATCTTATTCATATTTTGTTGTTGTTATATTATCAATTAAATTTATAAAATACTTAACAGTACTTGTATATAAAGTAAATTGATTAATAATGGCAATAAATCTTTGAATTGTATCATGCGCCAGTATTCCAATATGTAGTTCTAAAAATGATTTTAGCGGTTTTTCATATGTTTATACTGCTTATTTAAGATAAATTAATAAAAATATTGTGTAAAATATTGTAAAAAAACAGTTTATTATAAAACTATTTCTTTTTTCTTTTAAATAAATTTATTCCTAATTCTTTTTTACATTCTAAAATTTTATTTTCTATATCATCAACTGTTTTATTTCCTTTTTCTAATATATCTAAGTTATGTTGTTTTTGTTCGTTTAAATTTTTAATTATTTTTTCATAATCTAAACTTTGATTACTATTTTTAAATGCTAATATTAAAAGTGTTATTCCACCTACACTTGATAAAAAAAATAATAAAAACTGTAAAAATATATCTATTTGCATACCAATAACCTCTTTATTTTAACTAAAATCATAAAAAAGAATAACTGAACTTTCTTATAAAATATGACTTTTTTCTGTCTATTAACCATAGTATAATATTTATCCCAATCAGTTGTATATAATATAGTTGAATTATAATATCTTATTTTTTTTCTTTCATTAATAACAATATACATTATAAAAGTTATTAAAAGTACTATCATAATTACACATAATAATAAATAAAAAATAACATTTTCATACACACTACATACCTCCATAACAATATTTTAAATATATTATAAAAATATTATATCACAAATATCGTATGAGTTAGCAAAAAATTTTAAACATTATTTTTAATGGGAAAATTTATATAGGTGGTTAACATGTTTATTGAATATGAAACTAGATTATATGATATTAGAGAAGAAAATGATCTTACTCAAAAAGAAATATCTAAAATTCTTAATACTTCAAGACAAAATTACTCTGTATGGGAAACTAACAATAAATTTATTCCTCTAAAACATCTAAATAATTATTGTAATATTTTTAATGTTAGTATGGATTATGTTTTTAAATTAGATATCAATAGAAACAAATGTAAAATTAAATTAAAAACATTAGATAAAAATTTAATAGGAAATAATATAGAAAAACTAATGAAAAATAAAGGTATAACACAACAAGAGTTAGCAAGTTTATTAAACACTACTCAATCTACTATAAGTGCATATGTTAATGGTAAAACTTTAATATTAACAGCCTTTCTATATCAAATTTCTAAAAAATATAATATATCTATGGATTACATATGTGGTAGAACTAAAAATATTAATATTAAATAATGTTAATATTTTTTATTGAATATTTACTTCAATTTACATATTCATAATATCATAATTTTTTATTTTTGTAAATAAAAAAACACAAAAATGCATTAATATTTATATTTAAATTATTAAGTATAAATATATTGCATTTATTTTGTAAATTTGTTATGATTAATTTAGAACATTCAATAAGTTGGGTGATTGCTACCTTCTATGATCGGAGGTGGTTATTATGACAAAAAAGGATTTTTTAATTTCTTTTTTAATTATAATTATTTATTTACTTATAAATTTAATATTTATAATAGTAAAATAAACAAATCACCTAACTCAGCAATGATTTAGGTGAACTAAAACAAATCTTTAGCAACACCCAACATAGCATAATTGAATGTTCCTTTTTTATTTTATGTTGTTTTCTTCTTGCAAATACATAATATCATAAAAAATAAATTTTTACAATAGTTATATACATTATTTTATTTTGTTACAGTTTTAAGTTTTATAACGTACGGTTCTTCCTTAGTTCCATTTCCTCCTGTAAATAATGTGTTAGAACGTAAATTTAAGACTGGTACAATTGAACTTTCAACATAAACATAGTATCCACTTAATGTACTTCCACTTGCATTTATATCAAATTCGTGAGCATTATTTTCAATAAAATCTACTGGAGAATTTAACCATCTATATTCACTAGATTTAAAAATATAATAATCTTCATTTGAAGTACCTCTTATTCCACCTGCAAATGATACTTCATCTGCAGACATTAATCCAATTTTTAAATCATATTCTCCTCCGTATAATTTATTTGTATTAGGACATATATATGTTGGTTGCTTATTTACCACAAATGATGCAAGTCTATTCCATGCTCCATAATATATAGTTTTTTCATTTATGCTTGATACTGATGTATCGTTACAATATCTTGATGTTGCAAATAATGAATCATATTCCTCTTTAATATTATTTTGATACCATTCATCTAAAAATAATTTTATTGTTGATGGTGTACCTTCACTTTCATTACATATATTTGTACTTGTACATTTTTTACTATTATCATATGTATACCCTACATATTTTCATTATCTGAATCTTTATTGAAAGCACTCATTCCAATAGAACCATTTGCTACTATTCTAATTGTTCTATCTCCATTTATTCTTACTATCCTAAATAACATATCTTCACCCTTTTTATGATAATCACTATCATCGTTAGTCCATTTTAAACCAGGTATTTTTACATAGTTATTTTCTACATGTCCCCTATAGTAGTATGTATCTCCATCGCCATCTGTGTCTTTATATAATCCATTTTCAACAATTGCTTGTGATTTTTTTGGACTTGTACTTTCTGTTAATGTATCATAATATTCTTGTGATACTGCAACTTTATTAAAATCTGGTGTATCAGTTATTACATTTTTATTGTTATGACCTAATATCGCACTAGCTAATGTTGGTAATTCTTTATCATATCCATCTACTTTTATTTTTTCATCTAAATTCATATTTAAAAAATGATTTTGATTTCCTCCATTATCTCTTATCCATATATATAATTGATAACTTTCTTCTGATGACGCATTTTGTTTTATGTTTGTTAAAAGTGTTAATTCTTTTGTTTTTTAATCATATGCCTCAAATGATCCAACTCCAATTTTTTCATCATTATGATACAAGCTATATCTTAAATTACTATCATTATATATTTCTTTATCAATATTTAAATTGGTTAATGTAAATCTTAAATATACTTCTTTGTTATTATTATTTCTTACACTAAATTCATGTTTAGGAGCATACTTAAGCACCTCATCTTCATTCATTGGTATTTGTAAATCATTATTTCTGATAGATACACCATCAACATATTCTATATCTATATTATCCATTGTTACAAATTCATTTTCCCTACCTTTATTAGATATAATTAAATATGCTAATGTACTACCAATTAATAATATCATTACTGATATTACTACTATCAATATTATTTTACTATTTCTTTTTTTCTTATTATTCTTTTTCAAAATAAAACACCTACCTCATCCTAAGGTAAGTTATTGGTCTTATAAGTATGACCCCCCCCATATCGAACATATGTTTGTGCGTGTTCAATATGAAGAGGACCTACCTTTTTTTATTACAATCTCATTTTATCAAATTATTTTGATTAGTACAATATTTTTGTTTAAATTATTATAAATCTTTTGATAGTTTTTCAATTACTCTTTTATCAAGTTTCGTAAATTTAGTAATTTTATCTATTGGCATTTTATCTTTAATCATCTCTTTTGCTGTTTCAATAGCCTTATTATGTGCTCCTTCAGCTATGCCTTCACTTATACCATCGTTCCTAGCTGATTCTAATTTATCTTTGTAATCTTCCTCGACAGAAATCCTGGTTTCCTGTTTGATTCTTTCTTTCCAATCATAAGCTCCCATAACATCATCGTCATCATTATATTC
>CANRKE010000033.1 GCA_947631135.1 uncultured Bacilli bacterium
TATTCTAAAAAAATTGCCAAAAGTCTTTTTTTATTTTCAATTTTTTTTAATTTTTTTCTTATTTCTTGACAAACACACAAAAAAATATCATAACTTTTAAATTATGATATTTTATGATCATCTTTAGTTCCATTTCCACTAGCACTAATACATCTTGTTTTATATTTATTACAATTCTAACACCTATCCCGATTTATATTATATGTATAGTAGACATCATTAATATATAATCCTAGATAATCTATAGTATAATTTAATTCATATAGTGGCATAGTAGTCATTTAAATTGAAATAGTACCAAGTAAATTGTTAGAAAATAAATATCTACTTTTACCTATAGGTATTACCTTTTATATTGAACAAAAACTTGCATATATTTAATATAAAGAAGCCACCTTATTTCTATTACAATATTATCAAATTTATATAAATTCTTATATTAATTTGACTTAAATATATCAATAATATATAATTTAGATATAAGAGGAGAATTAGAAGTATGACATGTAAAAAAAATTATATTAGTATATGTAAAGTAATATCTATAATATTTGTAATATTAATACACATTATTTCAAAGATATATTCATCATGTGATATTACATCAGCAAATTTTAGAGTAATAACATTCTTAGATGTAATATCTAGATTTTGTGTACCAATATTTGTTATGGCATCAGGTAGTATATTTTTAAATAGAGATGATTCACCTAAAAAGATGATATTTAAATATGCACTTAAAATATATATTATATTTGTTATATCTAACTTTATATATAAGTATATTTATTATCAGGTTTTATCAGGAAATGCATTTAACTTTCCTCATATATTTAATGATCTATTATCATCACTATCATTACAAAGTATATTTCAACTTTGGTATTTAAGAGTAATACTAATTTTATATTTACTTACTCCATTAATTAAGTTATTAAGATTTAATATTAAAATAGATACTATTATATTAATTATATTATTTATTTTATCTATATTAATTAAAAATTATTTATTAACAACATTAATAGGATATATATTTTATTATTATGCAGGATATTACTTTGATAAATATGATATTAAAAAATATAAATACATATTCTATATATTAGGTTTGATAAGTATAATTTATTCATATAATATGTCTATATCTTCATCAATTAAATTAAATACACCATCATTAGTATATATAGATTATTTGTCATATAATATAATGATATATTCGGTAAGTTTATTTATATTTATTAAAAATATATCAACAAAATTAAATAATAAAACATTAGATATATTTAATAAATTATCTAGATATGTATTTGGTATATATTTAGTTCATGGAATAATAATTGGTGGATTAGATTATGTTAATATAATAAATCTATATGATACTAATATAAATATATTTACTATAATATTAAATACATTAATCACACTTATTATAAGTTATATATTAATATATATATTTTATAAAATTAAAGATAAAAGGATAAAGAACATTTAATTATTCTTTATCCTTTAATATTTTATCTAAAATAGCATTGATCATTTTAACAACATCATCATCAGAATATTTTTTAGCAAGTTCGATTGCCTCATTAATACATACAATATCTGGTGTATCAGTATATAATAGTTCATATATTGCAAGTGATATTATTGCTTGATCTATTTTTGATAATCTAGTCATATCCCATTTGTTTAGATATTTATTTGCAATATTAAATAATTCTTCTTTTTTATTTAATACACCATTAACTGATTTATTTACAAATTCATTATTAATATTTATATTTTCTTTAATTACATCATCTATATTATATTCTATTTTATTATTTTGGTACATAAATATTTGATATAATATAATAATTATTTTTTCTCTAGCTTCACTTCTTGTTAATTTCATTTTTATCACCTCTATATTTACTTAAAAAGTTATTTTTATATTCTAAAAAATTATCTGATTTAATACTATCTCTTATCTCTTCTGTTAGTTTTATTAAGAATCTAATATTATGAATTGATAATAATCTTCCAGCTAATACTTCTTTAGATACTAATAAATGTCTTAAATATGCTTTAGTATAGTTTTTACATGTATAACAATCACAATCATCTTCTATATTTGTAAAATCTCTTTGATATTTTGCATTTCTTAAATTTATCTTACCATTTCTAGTAAATACATTACCATGACGCGCTATACGTGTTGGCAAAACACAATCAAATATATCTATTCCTCTTTCTACTCCCTCTAAAATATCTACTGGCTCACCAACTCCCATAAGATATCTTATTTTATCTTCAGGTAAATATGGAATAGAATAATCTATTGCCTTATACATATCTTCCTTTGATTCTCCATCATTTGCAACTCCACCAATACTATATCCATCAAAGTTCATCTTAACAGTTTCTATAGCTGAATATTTTCTTAGATCTTCATAAGCTCCACCTTGCACTATACCAAATAATGCTTGATTTTTGTTATTATGAACATCTTTTCCTCTCTTAGCCCATCTTAAAGTTCTTTCTATACTCTTCTTCATATAATCATGATTCGCACTAGCAGGAGGACACTCATCAAAACTCATTGCTATATCACTATCTAAATTATTTTGAATTTGTATAGACTTTTCCGGTGTTAAAAATAATTCTCTACCATCTATATGACTTTTGAATTTAACTCCTTCTTCAGATATATCTTTAGGCTTTGCAAGTGAAAAAACTTGAAATCCACCACTATCAGTAAGTATAGGTCCATTATAATTCATAAATTTATGTAATCCACCTGCTTCTTTTACTATATCATCTCCTGGTCTTAACCATAAATGATATGTATTAGATAATATTATTCCAGCATTCATAGCTTCTAGTTCTTCTTTAGTTAGAGTTTTTACATTTGCAAGAGTACCAACAGGCATGAACATTGGTGTTGAATATTCACCATATTTTGTAATAATCTTTCCTAATCTAGCATTAGTATTAGCTTCTTTTTTTAGTAATTTATATTCTATTTTCATTTTTACACCTCGAAACTTGACAAAACAACAAATTTATTATATAATAAAAACCGTTTTTTGCAAAGAGAAAAAATAAAAAAATAAAAAATTTTAAAGGGGGAAAAAGAAATGGATAATAATAAAGAATGTAAAAAAACAAATAATAATATTAAGATTAATCTGAAGGAATATCAAAAAGTAAAAAAAGTATTAAAAGAAAATTACATTTATATGATAAGACAAGCTTATAAATGTATACAACAAATTATACAATACACTGCTTATTACAAAAGAATTAGCGCTTTAAATGCTGATTTTGGTAAAATAGTAACATACTATCATAATAATGTTTTAAATAGAATGAAACAAACAAAAGTATATTTACCTGATTATAATGCAGATATGTTTTTAGGTATCATATTATTTCCAAAAGATGAATTATATTTAAATAATATGGAAAATGAGAAAATGCTTATGGATATTGATTCAAAAATTATTAAAGGTAAAGAAAAACAAATTCAAATAGAAAATATAATTTTCAATGGGAAATGTGAATGTTTACTAAATCCTAAAATTAAAAAAGTAAATAATAAGAGTTATAATGATGCAATTGATAAAATACAATTTAATTTAATAAAAAGTATTTTAACAAAACAAAAATATATAAAGGAATTTAAAAGTAATAATTTTTATAAAGCCATAAATATTATTTTAAACTCAGTTGATGATGAGTATAAAACAAAATTTTTATTTACACTTAACTATTATTATTATAATACTTGTAATTTACCATATAATACTTATCAATCTGATGAACTTTTCGATATTGCTGCATTACAAGTAGATTCAATATTAAGAAAAATAAATGATAATATCTTACAAAAAAAGCTTGGAAGTAAATTAAAATAATATCGAACCATTCGATATTATTTTAATTTATATTTTTTTCTTTAAGTCATAAAGAAAGTTAAGCGCATCAAGTGGTGTTATTGAAAGAGGATCAATGTTTTTAATTTGTTCAACTATTTCATTATCTACACTATTTGTATTATCCAAATCTAAACTCATTTGTGTATAAGTACTTTTATCATTATCATTTGATTCATATATATTTAAAATTTCTTTAGATCTATTTATTATTGTATCTGGTAAACCAGCAAGTTTAGCAACATGAAGACCATAACTTTTATCTATAGGCCCTGATTTAATCTTATGTAAGAATGTTACTTCCCCATTTTCTTCTACAGCCTCAACATGTATATTTTTAAGACCATTAACACAAGATGATAAAGAAGTTAATTCATGATAGTGTGTTGAAAACATAGTTTTCGCACCTATATTATTACAAATATATTCTAATATTGATTGAGCTAAACTCATTCCATCATAGGTAGCTGTTCCACGACCTAATTCATCAAATAATATAATACTATTCTTAGTTGCATTTTGAATGGCTTGATTTGCTTCTTTCATCTCTACCATAAATGTTGATTCACCACTTACCAAATCATCGCTCGCACCTATTCTTGTATATATGCTGTCAAAAATTTTAAATGAACACATTGATGCAGGAACAAAACATCCTATTTGTGCCATTATAACAGTAATTGCAAATTGTCTCATATATGTAGATTTACCACTCATATTTGGTCCAGTAATGAGTAAGGTATTAATTCCATTTTTCATTATTATATCGTTACTAACATATTCACCTTCTAAAACTTTTTCAACTACTGGATGCCTATTATCTTTAATAATTACATCATTATTATCAGTTAATGTAGGTCTTACATATTTATTTTCTTCAGTAACGATTGTAAATGATAGAAGTACATCTAACTTTGCAATAACCTTAGAAATCTTTTGTAACTTATCAATATATTTTAATATTTCATCTCTAATTTCTACAAATAAATTATATTCAAGTTCTATTATTCTCTCTTCAGCATTCAAAACTATAGCTTCTTTTTCTTTTAATACTTGAGTAATATACCTTTCACCAGTAGATAATGTTTGCTTTCTTACATAACCAAATTCTTCTTTAATGTCTTTTATACTTCCATTACTAACTTCAATGTAATATCCAAATACTTTATTATAACCAACTTTTAAATTTTTAATACCAGTTCTTTCTCTTTCTTCTTTTTCTAATGATGCAATAAAACTTTTACCACTACCACGTATACTTTTTAATTCATCTAATTCATTGTTATATCCTTCTTTAATTAAGTATCCTTCTTTTATAGAAACTGGTGGTTCTTCATATAATGATCTATCTAATAATTCAACTAATTCATCTAAAGTATCTATTGATTCATAATAATTTATCTGTTCTAAATATCTTTTAATATCTGGTAATACTTTAATTGAATCCCTTAAATTAATTAAATCTCTACCATTAGCTGTTCTATATGCAACACGAGCTGTAAGTCTTTCTATATCATAAACTTTATCTAATAAGTTTCTTAGTTCTTCTTTAATTATAAATTCATTTAAAAATGTATCTATTACATTATATCTTTTTTCTATTTCTTCTTTATTAGTAGATGGATATGAAATCCAATTTTTAAGTAATCTAGACCCAGCAGCAGTCTTTGTTCTATCCAAAAGCCATATTAAGGAATAATTTCTTTGTTTAAGTCTAATAGTTTCCAATAATTCCAAATTTCTTTTAGTATGTATATCCATCTTTAAATAATCTTCATTCTTAATTTTAACTTTTTGCATATGCGTAAGACTTCTTTTTTGTGTATCAATAAAATAACTTAAAAGTTGCTTTGCTGTAGTAATATATCTTATATCTTCTAAATCTTCAAATAGATATTCATATCTACTATCCTCTATTATATTATTATAAAATGTTACTAATATATGATACTTATTTTTTAAAATATTAACTACCATCTTATCACATTTATCATCTAGTACGACTTCATTAACTCCTAAATTTAATAATTCATTAACCAATTTTAATTTATCATGATTAGTTAAATATACATTAAATTCACCAGTTGATATATCAGCATAACTAATTCCATACGCATGATTAAAATCATATACAGCTGCTATAAAATTATTTTCCTTCTCATCTAACAATTCATCGCTTATAAGGGTTCCTTTGGATATGATTTGAGTAAGTTCTCTCTTAACTAATCCTTTAGTTTTTTTGGGATCTTCAACCTGTTCACATATACCAACCTTATATCCTTTTTCAATCAATTTCTCAATATATATATTTACTGAATGATATGGCATACCACACATTGGAATTCTTTCAGATAATCCTGCATTTTTACCAGTTAAGGTTAGTTCTAATTCCTTAGATATTTTGCAAGCATCTTCAAAAAACAATTCATAAAAATCACCTAATCTAAAGAGTATTATTACATCTGGATTATTTTCCTTTATTTCTATATATTGTAACATCATTGGACTTATTTTTGTTTTATCAACTTCACTCATTCGCATACTTATCACCTTACTTCAACATATTGTTATTATATTAAAAGAGATTGTAGAAATATATAATATCTCTAATATCCCTTTTTTATCATAATTATTTATTAGCTTGTTTTTCTAAAGCTTTTTTAGCAGCATTTTGTTCTGCTTCTTTTTTAGATTTTCCTCTACCCTTTCCATATAGTATTCCATCTATATTTACTTCTACATTAAATGTTTTATTATGTGATGGACCAGTTTCACTAACTATTTTATATTCAACAGTTTTTTTATTCATTTGTACTAATTCTTGTAATTCAGACTTATAATCTTTTAAATACTCACTATTATCTTCTATATGAGGAAAAACTATATCTTCTATAAATTCTTTTGCTTTTTCATATCCTAAATCTAGATATATAGCCCCTATTACAGCTTCAAATATATCAGCCATAATAGCTTTTTTTCTTTTACCACCATCTAATTCTTCCCCATGACCAACTTTTATAAATTGACTTAACTTGATTTCTTTTGCATATTCATATAATGCATTCTCACATACATATGAAGCTCGTAATTTTGTCATATCTCCTTCTTTTACATCTAAATTTTTATATAGATAATCAGTAACTACAAGTTCGAGTACTGCATCCCCCAAAAATTCCATTCTTTCATAATTATAGTCTAACTTATTTTCATTTGCATATGATGAATGTGTAAAAGCTATATTATAAAATTCTATACTCTTTGGAATTATATTATATTTTTTCAAAAAATTCATATAAATCACCGCCATATAAGAATATTATATCAAGTTTTATTAAATATGTCCATTAAATTTAGAAATTTATCTTTGAAAGAACATGTTTTTACTTCATATAACACTATTTTAAAATTTATAAAACTTTTTAACAAGTTACATTGAAAAAAAAGTAAAAAACATGTAAAATGTATTTAGGTGATGCATTTTGAAAAAACTTTTAATTAAAATAATTGAGTTATATCAAAATAGTCCATTATCAAGTCACAGTTATTGTAGATATAATCCTACTTGTTCTGAATATATGAAAATCGCTATTTCAAGATTTGGAGTTTTTAAAGGTATAAGACTTGGTATTAAAAGAATATTAAAATGCAATCCAATAGGTGGTTACGGATTTGATCCTGTACCTAACAAGAAGGAGGACTTATGAAAAAAGGATTATTGGGGATTGTTGTGGTTGCAAGTTTATTATTAGGTGGATGTTTTAAAAATGATAATATGGAAAATATTGATATAGTTACTACATCTTATCCTATTAGATATATTGTTGATGCTTTATATAGTGATCATGCAAAAAGTATTACTAGCATATATCCATCAGAAATTAATATCAATAATTATAAGCTAAATAAAAAACAGCTAAATGATTATAGTCAAAATGATATGTTTATTTATAATGGTAAATCAAATGAACCAGAATATGCAATAGAATTACTTAATTTAAATAAAAATATGAGAATAGTAGATGGAGCTAAGGGTATGGAATATACATATAAAGCTGAAGATTTATGGTTAGACCCATTCAACTTTCTTATGCTTGCACAAAATATTAAAAGTGGATTTGGAGAATATATTAAAGATCCATATTTAATAAATGAAATTGAAAAAAAATATGATGAATTGAATATAAATGTATCAGAGTTAGATGTATCATATAAAGAAATGAGTGAAAATGCAGCTAACACTACTATAGTAGTACAAGATGATTTATGGAAATTCTTAGAAAAATATGATATTAATGTTATATCACTTGAACAAGAACAAGAATTATCTACTAAATCTTTATCTGATATAAAATCAATGATTAAAGATGGTACTATCGAATATATATTTGTTACTGATGATGAAAAAGCTAATTCAACAACTCAAAAGTTACTTGATAGTAATGATAATCTTAAACTTGAATCACTTAATTCACTATCTAATTTAAGTGATGAAGAAGAAAAAGAAGGTATGGATTATATAACTATTATGAATAGTAATATTGAAAAAATTAGAAAAGAATTATATAAATGAGGCATATGCTTCATTTTTTTTAGTATTATTATTTTGAGGTGTACTACTTATGAAAATTTATGCTCATAGGGGATTATCCAATGAATATCCTCCTAATTCAATAGAAGCTATAAATAGTGCGATTAATAAAGATTATATTGATGGTGTTGAAATAGATATACGTATGACTAAAGATAAAAAATTTGTTGTATTTCATGATAAAAATATAACCTGTCACTCAAATAATAATGGTTGTATTTATGATTATACTCTAGATGAATTAAAAAAAATGAATTTCAGGATTAGTTCTAGTGAATATTATACTAGAATATTTAAAACAATAAATAAAAAATATGGTAAAAAAATAAGAAAAAGTATAAGAAAAATTAAAAAGAAAAAATATAAAATAACTACTTTAAATAAAGTCTTAGATATTATTGGTAATAAAGAATTATTGATTGAAATTAAATCTAATTATGAATATGATTTTGATATATATGAATTTTATAATCTTATTAAAAGGTATACTGGAAAAAAAATATTTATCCAAAGTTTCAATAGAAAAATAATAGATAGATTAAAAGAAATTGATATAAATCTAAATTTAGGATTACTACTTACAATAAATAATTTAGATTATAATAAACCATATGATTTTTATAGTATTGAATATTTAACAATTACAAAAAATAAAATTGATTCATATTTTATTAGGGAAAAATCAGTTAATTTATGGACTGTAAATTATATTGAACAATTAGATAAAATATCGGATAATACTAATGGTAAATTGAGTTTGGTAAATTATATTACTGACAATCCTAGTCTAATTTATACATTTTTAAAAGATGCTTTGTATTAAATTTATACATCTAATACTTCCACATCTTTTTCATTTTTGATTATTTCGTATATTTCATCACCATATTTACCATATGTAGCTAATCCTATTCCTGGTATTTTTAATAACTCTTTTTTATTATCAATTGTTGTTGATGCAATACTTTTAAGAGATTTATCACTTATTACCATACTCTCTTTTATATTTTCACTTTTACTCTTTAATTTTCTCCAATTTACTAATTTATCGTATATTGAATCATTATTTTTATTAGGTGTTTGTTCATTTTCAATATTATTATAATTTTTTAAAACTTTATTTAAAAACTTTTTAACTTGTTTATTATTTAATATATGATCTTCATCAAATTTCTTATGTGTTATTAAATCATATCCATTAAGTAAACAATCTATAATCTCATCATCTGTTATTAAGTGTCTATATTTTTGTGGTTTATTATTTTCCCATTCTTTTAGTATATTTTCTTTTATTATATGTTCAAAGTATTTATTATTTTCTGTATCTACATCGAAATAAAATGATGGAAATGAAAATATAGTTGCAAATCTTTCTCTAATTTTTTTAGGGATTTCAGATCCATTAAGATATTCATCAATCATATCTTCAGTAATGCTTACAAATTCAGCTAATTCCTTTTTGCTCATCTTAGTAATAGATAAAATACATGATACTACAAACATATTAACACCTCACATAAATTGATAACTATTCTACCATAATTAATCTTTTTTATCAATATTAGATAATATATTTTTTAAATTTATTGCAACTTCTTTAGGTATAATCTTCGATAACTCCTCAATTGATTGACTATTAATTTTTTTAATACTACCATATTTTTTAAGTAATTTCTTTTTCCTTACACTACCTATTCCTTCAATATTATCTAATATACTTTCTATCATTCCCTTACTTCTTATTTGTTTATGATAATTTATAGTAAAGTTATGAACCTCATCTTGCATTCTAGTTAAAAGATGGAATACATTGCTTGTTCTATCTAGTTTAATTATTTCATAATCACTATTCATAAGATCACTTGTTCTGTGTTTGTTATTTTTTACTAAACCACATATTGGTATATTTATATTTAATTCTGATAATGTTTCTTTAGCTGCTTTTATTTGACTTTTACCACCATCTACTATTATTAAATCAGGAAATGGTTTATTCTCTTTTAATAATCTAAAATATCTTCTGTATATTACTTCTTTCATAGTATGATAATCATCATTAACCTGATTAGTTATATTAAATTTTCTATATTCATTTTTATTAGGTACTCCATCTATAAACACTACCATACCACTTACATTAAATGTTCCAAATAAGTTTGAATTGTCAAATATCTCTACTCTACTGAATTTATCTATATTGAGTATATTACCAAGATTTTCATTTGCAAGTAATGTTCTTTCTTCTTCTTTTTTAATCAATTCAAATTTCTTATCTAAACTTATTTTAGCATTTTCCATTGCCATATCAACTAGTTTCTTTTTCTCTTTTCTTTTAGGTATAACTACTGATATTTCTAATACACTCTTTAAAAGATCTAAATCATCTTCTAATATTTCTGGTATTAATATTTCTTTAGGTTTAATATTATCTTTAGTATAAAAACGTGTTATAAACTCATGTAATTCTTCTTTTACATCATTATATAGTGGATATATACTAGCATCTCTTGATACTAACTTACCTCCCCTTATAAAGAATACTTGAAATGATATATATCCTTTATCTACATAATAACCAAATACATCTCTATTTATATTATCCGGTAATTCTACTTTTTGTTTTTGTAATACTATATTGATATAATCTATTAATTCTTTTAATTCTTGCGCTTTTTCAAAATTTAAATTGTTAGAAGCAACTTCCATATCATCATTTAATTTCTTTAATACTTCATCATAATTACCATTTAAAAACGATATTATATTATTTGTTAATTCATCTATTTTCTCTTTTGAAATCTTATTTTTACAATATCCTAAACATTCATTAATATGATAATATAAACATAGATTATCTTTCATAGTATTACATTTTCTTAATGGATATATTCTATTGAGTAGATTAACTGTTTTTCTAGCTGCAACTACATTTGGATATGGACCAAATATTTTTTTATGAAGATTTTTCTTTTTATTGATATTTCTAACTACTAAAACTCTTGGATACTTTTCATTAGTAACTTCTATATATGGATATGATTTATCATCCCTAAGTAATATATTATATTTTGGATCATATTTCTTTATTAGGTTTATCTCTAGTATAAGAGCTTCTACTTCACTCGATGTAACTATATATTCAAAATCAGCAATGTTCTCAACTAGTTTTTTAGTCTTACCAGTTTGCTCTCTATTAAAGTAACTGTTTAATCTTCTTTTTAATATCTTTGCTTTTCCAACATATATTACAGTTCCATTAATATCGTGCATTAAATAACACCCAGGTAATTCTGGTACAAGTTTTAATTTTTCTTTTATTAAACTATTATCCATATATTCTTCCTCCATATGTATTATTCTAACAATTTTTTTTAACTTTGGGAATATTTTTATTTAAATTTAATAAAATGTGTTATAATGTATAATATGATAGGTGATAGGAATGAATCGTACTGATGAAATTAATAGAATTTTTAATAAGGTAGATGAAATACGTGATAAAGTAGAATTTATGCTTGATGTAATTAATAATAAACAAAAAATAGATAGAGATAATTTATTTAAAAAAACTAAATGTAATGTTGGTACTACTTTAAATAATAAATTTGTTGAAATAGATAATTTATTTAAATCTAATAATATTGATTTTTATAATGATTCTATTTTAAAAAATATTATTGAAAGTGATTTAATGAAGATGTGTAATGACACAATAAATATATTAAGTGAATATTTATTAGATTTAAATTTATATAATGATTATAAGTTTAAAACTTTAAATTTTTTAGGCTTTAGATCACGAAAAGAAAAAAAGCATGATAAAGAAAGAATTTATGAATTAAACTCTAAGCTATCTATTTATTTAAAACTTAATAATAGAATTAAGGAATATAGTATTAAAGAAGATATTGTTGATAGTATTATTAGATATATTGATTATCATGGATATAAGTGGTATAAAAAGAATATTGGTACTATAGAAAAGATTGAAGATGAATTAGATGCTTTATCATTTAATGAATTGGTATTTATATTAGAAAAAGAGTTAAAGAAAAAAAATTATATTGATATACTTCCTAATAGTGAATATGATTTAAAAAAGAAGAAAAAGAAGAAATCGACTTTGAAAAAAGAAGAAATAATAATATTAAATAAAAAATAATATGGAGTTTTATTGATTATGAAGTGTACCCAATAGAATAGACAAGTAAAAAAAAGGGAATGGTAATTTCAATAGAAATAATATAAACTGATATT
>CANRKE010000034.1 GCA_947631135.1 uncultured Bacilli bacterium
TTTCCATACTTAATCTAGTACATTCACTTATTGTTTTATTGTCTATTTTTCTTTTTAACATCTCTATAGCTGTATTCGTGTTTGCTTCATCTATACCATTTTTATGTCCTTCAATTAAACCACTATTGTGTCCTTCGATCAATCCAGCATTATGTCCTTCTTCACGGCCTATGATTATTCCAGATTCTCTACCAGCAATTATTCCTTCCTCACGTCCAATGGCTATTCCGGATTCAATTCCCTTTTTTTCACCACTTTCATATACATCTAGTGTGTATGCTGCATATGACCTATTTATTATATCACCTAAATTTAATGTCTTTGTTTCCATTATTTCATTTGCTTCTTTTATTATTTGACTTACTTCATCCATTTCTTTATCCTCCTCTATTTTCTTATATAATTCTTTATTTGTATTTACTATGTATCCTAATATTCTTGTTTTTTCATCTAATTTTGCAATGCTATTTGAATTATATAACACATTGCGTAATTTATCAAGATTTACATGATAAATTTTATAATTTTTACTTTCTTTTATCCCTTTTATTTCTTCTTTGATATAACACTCATATATATCCTTATCTAATTTGTATCTATCATAATTATCAAAAGATATCATTATAAATGTTTTATTTCCAATCTTTTTACCTCTTTCTACCATTGCATAACTTATTCCATTAAATGTATGTATATTCTTATTTATAAGTTCAGTTGATTGTTCTCTATTACACTCTAGTAATATTACATAATCATCTATTACTATAACTTTATCACCTATACTTCTTCGTTGGAATAAGCTTACAATATTTAATTCATTATCATAAGTTATCATATTATCTTTAATATATTCATAATCTAAATCTATAAAGTAAGATAAAACTTTAGCTGTATAATTTTTAATCTTAAATACCTCTTTAAATAATGAATCTATATAATATGGTAATTTACAATTATAATATTTTTTAAATAAATCTTGATAATCCCTTCTAGTTTTATTCTCTTTTTTATTTAGTTTTGTGTAGTCTTTTAAAAATTCATTTTCTAATTTTAAATAGTTTTTATACATGAATGAATCAATCCTTTCTATTTGATTAAAAATACACATATTCTCCTGCATAGATTGAATACTAACACAATAAAAACTATATGTCAAATGGCTAAAAACAGCAAAAAAATGAGTTTTGTAAGCAAAATTAATTAAATTATTTTCAAAAAAATAATTTTTGAAGATAATTCGTTAATTTTTGAACACAAAACTCTGATTTTTGAAAAATTAAATTTTTTTTAATATACATTAAATATTGGTACTTATCCAATTTATAAGTACCAATATTATATTAATTATTCTTAATAACTAACTTATTATCATTTACATCAATAAGGAGTGTACTACCAAATTTAATTTTATCAAGTATTATTTCTTTTGCAATCATGGTTTCAATTTCTTTTTGTACATATCTCTTAAGAGGTCTTGCACCATAAATAGTATCACTACCATTTTGTATAATAAATTCACGAGCATTATCAGTAAGTTGTAATTTTAGATTTCTATTTTTAAGTCTTAAAGTTAAATCATTAATTAACTTATCTAATATACTATACATTACATTTTTATTTAATGATGAGAATACTATTATTTCATCAATACGATTTATAAATTCAGGTCTAAAATGACTTTTTAATTCATTCATTACTTTATTATGACTATCATTATCATTTTCTAAAATATATTCACTACCTAAATTAGATGTCATAATAATTATTGTATTTTTAAAATCTACAGTTCTACCTTGACCATCTGTTATTCTACCATCATCTAATATTTGAAGTAATATATTAAATATATCTCTATGAGCTTTTTCTATTTCATCAAATAATACTATGCTATATGGATTACGTCTTACTGCCTCAGTTAATTGTCCACCTTCATCATATCCAATATATCCAGGAGGAGCACCGATCAATCTAGCAGAAGAATGAGATTCCATATATTCAGACATATCTATTCTTATCATGTGTCTTTCATCATCGAATAATTCATAAGCAAGTGTACGAGCAACTTCAGTTTTACCAACACCAGTTGGCCCTAAGAATATAAATGAACCTATTGGTCTATTTGGATCTTTAATACCAGCACGAGCTCTTATTATTGCATCTGATACTAAATGAAGTGCATCATCTTGTCCTATTACTCTTTTTTTCATATTATCTTCAAGATGAATCAACTTTTCTCTTTCACTAGATACAAGTTTAGAAACAGGTATATTTGTCCAACGTGATACAATATTTGCAATATCTTCTTCATCAACATTATCACTTATTAATTTATTTTCATCTTGTTTATTTAATTCTTCCAATTCTTTTTCTAACTTAGGTAAAGTACCATGTTTGATTCTAGCGATTGTTTCTAAATCATAATTATTTTCTGCTTGATCAAGTTCAAACTTAGCTTTTTCAATACTATCTTTTTTCTTATTTATTTGTTCATTAATATTCTTTTCGTTTTCCCATGCACGTCTATAATCTTCTTCTTCTTTTTTTAATTTTTCAAGTTCATTTTTAATTTCTTCTCTTCTTGTTTTTGATAATTCATCTTTTTCTTTTTTTAGTGCTTGATCTTCTACTTCCAAAGTCATTATTTTTCTAGTTAATGTATCTAATTCTACTGGAACAGAATCAATTTGTACTTTGATAGTTGCACAAGCTTCATCTATTAAGTCTATAGCCTTATCAGGTAAAAATCTATCAGTAATGTATCTATCAGACATTGTTGCAGCAGCAATTAAAGCTCTATCTTTTATAGTTACACCATGATGAACTTCAAATCTTTTCTTAAGTCCTCTAAGTATAGTTACAGTATCTTCAACACTTGGAGCTTTTACTAATACTTTTTGAAATCTTCTTTCAAGAGCACTATCTTTTTCTATAAATTTTCTATACTCATTTAAAGTAGTCGCACCTATAGTATGTATTTCACCTCTTGCAAGCATAGGTTTTAACATATTTGAAGCATCATTAGCACCTTCACCACCAGCACCAACAATAGTATGTATTTCATCTATGAATAGTATTATTTTACCATCACTTGATTTTATTTCATTTAATACTGCTTTTAATCTTTCTTCAAATTCACCACGATATTTTGCCCCAGCAATTAAAGATGTCATATCTAATTCCCATATTATCTTATCTTTTAAACTATTTGGTACATCACCTTTAACAATTCGCCATGCAAGTCCTTCAACTATTGCAGTTTTACCAACACCAGCTTCACCAATTAATACTGGATTATTTTTAGTTTTACGAGATAATATTCTAGTTATATTTCTTATTTCTTCATCTCTACCTATTACTGGATCAACTTTCCCCTTTTTTACTTCTTCAACTATATTTCGTCCATATTTTTCTAGTGGATTTTTTTCTTCTTCATATGACATATTCATTCCATTATTCATTATATCATCTCCATTCATCTATTATTATACTCACTTTTTAGCACTTGTCAATAGTGAGTGCTAAAAAAATTAAATAGAGACAAAATAAAAACCCTATAAAAGGGTTATTTACATTAATGGCGGAGAAGGAGGGATTTGAACCCTCGCACCAGTTTCCCAGTCTACACCCTTAGCAGGGGCGCCTCTTCAGCCTCTTGAGTACTTCTCCAAAGACAATTATTATTTTATCATAATAACTATCTTAAAGCAAGTAATTTTATTTATTTTGTGAATTATTTTTCAACAAAATTTATTTTATACTAATAATCTTCCCTTGTATAAATTACTCTATCTTTAATTGCAGTTTTTTCACCACCACTATTATCATCATCTAATAGTGCATTTGTTTTATCAACTCTTGTTTTTTTATTATATTTTATTTTTACAGTATATAATACAATACTTGTAATAAGATATACCATCAATATAAGTAATGAAAATAATATTCCCGTTGTTACAAAACCTTTTTTCTTTTTCATTATGATATCACCTCAGGCAATTTATTCGCACATACAAATTCATAATCTACATTATTTATATTGAGTGTTAATTTAAGAGTTTTTAAACCATTAGAGGTATCGTTAGTTAATTCCATTTTAGAATTATTAGAATTTATTTTAATATCTTTATCACTTTCTAAAGAATATGTATATATATTCTTTCCATTCCATGAATTTTCAGAATATACAATAGTATTATTACTAAAATTCAATGTTTTTATGTGTTTATCATCATCATCATCTGGATTTACCCTATAATATTTAATTGTATATTCATTATTTACACTCTTAGATATTGATTCTATATTATAATTTATAAAATCATAACCTATTTCTTTATATAAATTATATATATTATTTTCTAGATTATTTTCTCTAGCAAGTTCTACATTTTTACTATACATATCAAGAGTAAGTGTTACAAACTGAAGAATAATTACAAATATTATAGACATACTTATTACTAATTCCATAAGTACATATCCCTTATTATTTTTTTTCATAATCACTCTTCACTCCACATCTTAATATTACCATAGGTATCATCTTTAAATTTAGCAACTAATCTATACATATTAACTTCTTCACCACTAGAATTTACAGTTTTAGCATTGTTTATATATTTTAAATATTCTTTCATTTCATAACTAAAAGTTTTATTATCAATTTTATCGGATGAAAGATTATATTTTGTTATATAAAGACTTTCAATACCTAAAACATCTAATAGCTCTATATATTTTTCTTTTATATTTTTATCATCATTTTGTATATCTATGTTATTACTACTATAAAATGGTATTATCCCAGTATTATCAATAGTAGCACTTCCACCAATATTACCTTCTAATATATTTTTCATACCAATATATTTATATATGAACATTCTTACATTATTTAATTTATATATATCTTCAATATTATCATATTTTCTATAAGTTTTATTATTGTTTACAATAGATGAAAATGGATAGTAACATACTGATAGTAAAACTACTATAACTGCACTCATAACAAGTGTTTCTGCTAATACAAAACCTTTCTTATTCATATTAATCAACTTCTATTACCCATGGATTTGTTTTTGTTCCATTACCACTACTAATATTTATATCACCATTTAGTGTAACAACTGGCCTAATAGACATTGGTGTTGCTGTGCTACTACTATACTGACTAGCAGTATACATATTGGATATATATGACGAGCTATGTTTAGATACATAAGCTGTATCACTAGTCCAAAAACCATTTAACGAATATTGAAACATAGTATTATCATTATTATAAACTCCATAAGTTTCACTACCACTATTAGTACTTAGATTTGCCCCCATATATATATATTCTGCTTCAGTAAGAAGACCAACATATGAATTATTAAATTTAACATGATTAATATCAGTGTAATTACATTCTTTAATATTTTGTGCATTTATTATACTTTTATTAGACCAAATTAGAGAAGAATAATTATAACTTGCAGTATTATCATCATTAGATATTGTATAACAATACTTTGAACTTTTAAATATGGCTTTACTATTATTTTTATATGCTTTATATGGATTAATCCATTGTTCTAATTTTGTTTTCACATTACTATTTAAATAATTTGTTGCAGAAGATGCTTCAGCACTTGTACCCATATAAATATCATTATATTTGTCACTTGCAATACCGGCATCAGTTATTATTTTAATGCTTTTGTTCAAATTATCATAACTAACTACTCTCCATAATATATCTTGTTCTTTTTGTCCAGTATAATCAATATCTTCGCTATATTTCATTTTTTGAATTTTTATATAGTTGTTATCAACAGGGCCAACAAATGAACAATAATCATTCTCACAATATATACCCGGTTGTGTATTTAGTTTTTTACCATCCATTATATTTCTTGTACTCAAAAAACCACTTGGATTTTGATTTATACTATTAAATACATCAATTGCTTTACCATTATAATCCCCTCCTCCAGTTGTATTACTATCTAACTTTAAATAATTATCATAATCTTCTAGTGCAGATAAACCAGCATCAGCTAATCTATTATCACAATTACTATCTACATATTCATATTGTAGTACCTTAACACCATTAACTTGTCCAACACTTACATTAACTGATCCATCAAATTTTTCATTTTTAGTAAGTGGATCATCAGGTATTTCTTTAATATATTGTCCTTGTAATAAATCTGAAAGTGTAACACAATAAGTTTGATCCTTGATGGTTGCAACATTCCATTTATTTTTATTATCTAAAACATAACTTTCAGTTGCACTTTCAAACTCTTTGACTTGTAAATCATGAGATTTTTTCTTACTCTTGCTAGATAAGTTCATAGCTGATGGTACAGCAATACCAACAATTGCAAGCATAATTGCAATTGTTACAACAAGTTCAACTAAAGTAAATCCTTTCTTATTTTTATTGAATAATTTTGTCATATGAAACCTCTTTTCTACTATATATTTTTATTTTACCAAATATTAAATATTTAATCCACTTATAATATTAAAAAAAATAATAATTTACATTAAATGTACATCATTATTTTATTATTCCATCTAAACTCCAAGTTTTAGCATCACTAATATAAACATCAACTATTTTACCAATTAAATCTGCACCACCACTAATATTTACTAACTTTTGTCCCTCAGTATATCCACAAACTTGATTAGGATCTTTTTCACTTATATTTTCAACTAAAACTTTAACTGTTTTACCTATTAATTTCTTATTATTTTCTAATGCATATTTATTAATATGTTCATTTAATACTTCTAATCTTTCTTGTTTTACTTTAAGAGGTATCTCATCTTTAATTAAACTAGCTGGTGTACCCTCCCTTTTTGAGTATATAAAAGTATATGCTAAATCAAATTTACAATAATCTACTAAATCTAATGTAGCTTTAAAATCTTCATCACTTTCATTAGGAAAACCTACTATTATATCTGTAGTTATACTAACATCTTTAACTCTTGATTTAATTTTATTAAATAGTTCAATATATTCTTCTTTAGTATATCTTCTACCCATTTTCTTTAAAATATCATTACTACCAGATTGTACAGGTAAATGAACAAATGGCATAACATTATCACAACTAGCTATAGCATCTATCATTTTATCAGTAAAATCCCAAGGATGAGATGTAACAAATCTTATTCTTTTAATTTCTGTTTTAGAAACATCTAAAAGTAAATCTTCCATACCATAGTCATCATATAAATCTTTACCATAAGCATTTACATTTTGACCTAGCAAAGTAATTTCTAGTACACCATCTTTAATTAAATCATTAACTTCATTTATTATATCTTCTTTTTTTCTACTTCTTTGCTTACCTCTAGTATAAGGAACAATGCAATACGTACAGAATTTATCACACCCATACATTATATTTACCCATGCTTTATACTTGTTATCTCTAGCATAATGCATATTTTCAATAACGTCACCCTCTATCGATAATACCTCTATTCTTTTTTCGTTATTTTTTATTACATCATATAGCATTTTAGGAAGTTCATGTATATTATGTGTACCAAAGATTATATCTACCCATTTATATTTATTTCTAATTTCTTCTACTACATTTTCTTCTTGTGCCATACAACCACATAAACATGTTATAACACCACTATCCATTTCTTTTCTGTGTTTAATTCTTCCTAACATACCAAATACTTTATTGTGTGCATTTTCTCTAATTGCACAAGTATTTAAAATAATAATATCTGCACTATCCATATCTTTTGCTTCTTTAAAATTCATTTCTAACATCATAGCTCTAATATTTTCACTATCATGTTCATTCATTTGACATCCATAAGTTTTAATAAAGAAAGTTTTATTTCCTATTTTTAATTTATCATCTATCCCTGTTACATCATATTTAAATTCTACTTCTTTATTAGTTCTTATTCTAGCTTGTTTTAAATTAGGTACATTCATTTAAATCACTTCCTACTATTCATTTAAAAAGTTTAATAACATTCTAATATTATCTACTTCTTTATTTCTTAATATTTCCATATATTTATCTATTAAATAATTTTTATATTTAATAAATATATCACTATTTCTATATTTATGTTCACCAAAATATAATTCACTTAAATTATATTTTATTAATTTATTACTATTTTCAAATACTATAATAGTATAATATTTACCTTTATCATATACCATTACTTCATTAACTATTTTAAAATAATTATCTAAAAAATATTTTCTTATACTATATAAATCATTATTTGATTCTATAATAATTTTATTACAATTTCTAACTTTATCTATATCTTTTTTAATTATATTAATTATTGTACTTGCTCCCATACCACTTATTACTATTGTATCAAATTTATCATTAATACATTCTAATCCATTAGATAAAACTATTTTTATTTTATCTTCTAAATTATATTTTTCTATATTTTTCTTAGCTTCTTTTAATGGTAATTTATTAATATCACTAGCTATTACTTTACAATTTTTATTTATAACAAGATATATTGAAAGTAGAGCATGATCACATCCAACATCAACCACACTAGAATTATCTAAAACTAAATCTCCAATAGTTTTAAGTCTATTAGAGATTTTTATATTATTAGTCAACCATGAAGTCCTTTAGTTTTTTTGATCTAGATGGATGTCTTAATTTTCTTAATGCTTTAGCTTCAATTTGTCTAATTCTTTCTCTTGTTACACCAAATATTTGTCCTACTTCCTCTAATGTTCTACAAGTTCCATCTATAAGTCCAAACCTAAGTTTAAGAACTTGTGCTTCCCTTTCAGTAAGTGTCATTAATACTCCACTAATTTGTTCTTTTAACATTTCATTAACTGTAAATTCTTCTGGGCTCATAGAATCTCTATCAGGTATAAAATCTCCTAAATGTGAATCTTCTTCTTCACCTATTGGTGTATCCAAACTAACTGGATCTTGACTTATTTTTAGTATTTCACGAACTCTATCTACTGGCATCTTCATTCTTTGTGCAAGTTCTTCTTCACTAGGTTCTCTGTTTAACTCAAGTGTAAGTTGTCTTTGATGTCTAGTCATTCTATTTATAGTTTCAACCATATGTACAGGAACTCTTATAGTACGTGCTTGATCAGCAATTGCACGTGTAATAGCTTGTCTAATCCACCATGTTGCATATGTAGAAAATTTATATCCTTTAGATGAATCAAATTTTTCTACTGCTTTCATAAGACCAATATTTCCTTCTTGAATAAGATCAAGAAATAACATTCCACGTCCTACATATCTTTTAGCTATTGATACAACTAATCTTAAATTAGCTTCTGCAAGTATTCTTTTAGCTTCTTCATCTCCCTTTTCAATTCTTTTAGATAGTTCTAATTCTTCATCAAGAGATAATAAAGATATTCTACCAATTTCTTTTAAATACATTCTAACTGGATCATTAATATTTATATCTTTTGTAATTTCAGAATCAGATAGTATTACTGCACCATCTTCATCATCATCTTGATCTTGTTCGTTTTCAGATACTATATGAATATTATTTTCAGTTAATATATTATATAGATGATCTAACGAATCACTATCCATATCCAACCCTTTTAAACTGTTTGCAAGTTGTTCATAAGTAAGACGACCTTCTTTTTTCCCTAACTCAAGAAGTTCTTTTTCTCTTTCTTCTAAAGTTTTAATTTCTTGCATTTTCACACACTCCCACTTTTAAATCCATTATCTTATTAAATAGTTCTTTCTTTTCTTCGTTATCTTTTGCATTCTTCATTTCTTGTTGTAATCTTTTTATCTCATTTTTTAAATTATATTCTTTTAGAACATTGAAATAATCAGTTATTTCTTCTTCTGTGTAATCTTTTTTATAATCATAATTTAAGATTTCGCCCACTAAATCTACTAGTTCTTTTTTATCAGATAGATAATTTAAAAAATCACTAATGTTAATTGTATCATATTTTTTAACAAAATACATCACTTCTGATGCTAAAAATCTATTTTTTTTCGTTGGTAGATAAGGAAATGTCTTTTCATATTTATAAGTTATGTCTTTATTGTGTAACATATAATATAAAATTCTGTTTTCAGCTTTTTCATATTTTGACTTAATTTTTCTATTTGGTATACCACTATCTTTTATTATTTCCCTCTTTTTAGGTGTATATACTTTTCTTTGATTATTATTTTGATATGGATTATAATTATCATAATTTACATCACTAGAAATATTTTGATTATTAATTGATTGTTCAACTAATTTCTTATTATCTTCTTCTAATGATTTATTTAACTTATTCATAAGTGTATTAAAACTTATATCTATTTCATTTGCAACTTTTTTAAGTGTAAGTTCTCTTAATACATCATCGTCCATCATCTTTACTTCTTCAATAACACTATTTATATATTCACTTATCTCAACATTATCATTTATATTTTTACCCTCTTTTAAATAATTAATTTTAAAATCTACAAAATTTGTTGCATTATCTATCTTTTCTTTAAACTTTTTAACACCATATTTAAGTATATACTCATCAGGATCTAATGATCCTTCTAATCTTACTACTTTTGGATTAATACCTATTTTATAAAGTTCATTACCACATGAATATGTAGCTTTAGCTCCTGCACTATCTCCATCAAAACATAATACTACATTATGACTCATTTTTTTAATTAAACTAGCTTGTTCTTGTGTTAAGGCAGTACCCATTGTTGCAACTACATTTTTAATTCCAACTGAGTGAGCCCTAATTACATCCATAAACCCTTCCATAATTATTACTTGAGATAACATTCTAACTTCATTTTTAGCTCTATGATAATTATATAGGTTAAGTCCCTTAGTGAATATTTTAGTTTCTTTAGTATTAATATATTTTGCTTGATCTTCACCATTATATATTCTTCCACTATATCCTATTATTTTACCTTCTCTATTAAATAGTGGAAACATTATTCTGTTTATATATAAATCTTGATATCCATAATCTGTTTTATTAGATAATCCAATATCAACTAAATCTTGTTCTTTATATCCTTTTTTTACTAATAGTTTAGTTAGACTTTTATCAAAACCGAGTGCTAAACCAATTTTAAATTCTTTGATTATTTCTTCATTTATTTTCCTATTTTCTAAATATTTTATTGCATCAATACCTTTTTCAGTCTTTAAATTATTTTGATAAAATTTATTACTTAATTCATATATTTCATAATATTTCGAATAGTCATCTTTCTTTTCATATGTACCTATATTAAGTGGTATTCCACATTTATCCCCCAATATCTTCATTGCTTCTATATAATTTACATTTTCAAAATCCATTACAAAAGATACAACATTCCCTTTTGCTCCACATACAAAACAATTATATATTTTCTTCTCTCTTGATACACTCATAGATGGTGAATGATCGTCATGAAAAGGGCATAAACCAAAGTAGTTTCTTCCCTTCTTAGTTAATGGTATATAACTTGATATTACTTCAACTATATCAGACTTATTTCTGATTTCTTCTAATTTTTCATTAGAAATACTATTCATAATACCATCTCCATCCAAATAAAACAAGATAAATAAGATATATACAATATATCACAAGATAATTTTAATGTAAATAAAATTTAATAAAATAAAATATAATTTATAGTTGTAGTTTTAATTTTTTTGTTCCTGAATTCTTATTATTTAACATATCATAAATATTGATATTTAAATTATATTTTAATGCATATTTACCAATATGTTTTATATTTGGTAGTGATAACGTTATTAAATTTTCATTATTGTATAAAAATTTATCTCCTATATTAGCTACATATGTTAATGTTAATGTTGTTAGATTTTCATTACAGTACAAAAAATCATTCCCTATATTAATTACATTTGATAAGATTAATTCTGTTAATTTGATATTATAAAATAAAAAATAATCTCCTATACTTATTACATTTGGTAATGATAACATTGTTAGTTCTTCGTTTTCGCATAAAAAGTAATATCCTATATTTTTTGCATTAGGTAATATTAATGTTGTTAATATTTTGTTATTGAATAAAAAATAATCTCCTATACTTATTACATTTGGTAATATTAATGTTGTTAATTCTTTGTTATTGTATAAAAACCTATCTCCTATATTTTCTACCTTTTCAAGTTCTAATTCTATTAAATTTTTATTAAAATATAAAAAGTGATCTCCTACATTTTTAACATTATTATTTATATATCCAATCATATTGTTATTTTTATCTAACTTAATTATTATATTTTCTTTATTCTCAGAACTTATAATAATTTCTTTTCCGTATTCTTTTTTTAATACTCTTACTTTATCAAATTCTCCTATAGTATCTGTAAATGAATCTTTAATCTTTTTATCATATTTTATTATCTTTTTATCTATCATATCTAATACAAAATAATCAAATACTATATATCTTAATTTATCATATTTCTTTACAGTACCATTATCTATTATTATATTATCAGAACAACAATAATATATATCGTAATGTTCGCAATTATATTTATAATATTTACCTTGATGAGGTTGATATCCGGAAATCTCAAAATTATTATTTTTATATTTTTGTACTATATTATAATATTTTTCAAAACTATATGTTAATCCTGGAATTA
>CANRKE010000035.1 GCA_947631135.1 uncultured Bacilli bacterium
ATAATAAAAATAAGTGTAATATTCAATTACTTCTTTGTAATTATAATTAATTATTACATTTTTATAGTACCAAAATGAATTACATATAAGTATTGATGGGAAAGCAATTAAAAATGCTAGAGATAAAATTAATGTTGGAAATACTCCTTATATCGTTTCCGCATTTTTATCAGATATAGGCATTTCTATTGGACAAGTAAAAGTTGATGATAAATCAAATGAAATACCTACTATTCCTGAATTAATTAAACTTTTAGATATTGAAGGTAAAATAATTACTATTGATGCAATTGATACTCAAGAAGATATTTGCAATTTGATTACTAGTGATGAAAAAAAGGTGATTTTATTTTAAAAGTTAAAGATAATCAAAAAGATTTTATTACTTGTCGTATGATGTTGATTACATATCAGATAAAAAAAATGGGAATCAGTAAAAGCTATTGGTAGAATTAAAGTTTATCGTGAGGAAAATGGTATAATTTCTAAAACTAAACATCAATATATTTTAAGTAATACTTTTGACATTGAAACTTTCATTAAAGTAACTAGAGAACATTGGAATATAGAATGTTCTTTGCATTTTTCTCAATTTTAGTTTACGTCAAATTTTTATGCGATTACACTAACATATAAAAACAAAGCATTGTAATATTATTACTTTGTTAAATAATTTAATCAATTACTATCAATAAAATAAACTAATTATAACAGGTGCAAGTATAAGCAAAAGTATTAATGGTATAAAGAATAATACTGATATTATACTTATTTTCATTGGTAATTTATTAATTTCTCCTCTAATATTTTGCACTTTCTTTTCAGATAAGAAATCTATTTGATTATGTAATGTATCAATTATATTACCACCAAATAAACTAGCTTCACTTATATTTAATATTATATTATTAACACTATCTGATGGTATTCTACTTCGCATACTTTTTAGTGATTCATTTAATGTTTTACTATAATTCATTTCATTAACAGCAATCTTAAATTCATTTGATAAATCAGAATTAATACTATTTGAAGTAATAATTATTGCTTGTCTTAAATCATTTCCAGATTCAACAGCAAGCGTTAAAACCTCAAAGAATGTTACAGCATCATTTTCTATTACATTAGTTCTTTTCTTTATTCTATAATCAATACAAAAATAATATATTAAAAAGTAATATAGAATAGTTAAAAGTGGAGCAAGTAAATATCCATAATTTCTAAATATAAATAAAGATAAAATAAATATTAAAATAGAAGTAATCAATCTAAAATTAAGAAATGATATAGTAGATAATTTATTATCAGAACCTAAAAGTTTAATTTTTTTATTTAGTTTATTAATAGAACTTTTAGTATAAATTCTTTTAGCTAAGAAAAAGTCTTTCATATTAGTATCACCTACCCTATATCTATTTTCATTACACTTTTAACTACAAAAATATATCCAATGTATAAAAGAATAATAATACCTAATATAATCAAACCTATAGTAGTATTTATTAGAGGTAGAAAATATCCTGGACTAAGTATGAAAATAATTAAAAATATAATAATTGGAGCAATAACTAAAGCTCTAAACATTAGTGATGCTTGTGAAGTTAAACTCTTTAATTCATTTTTTAGTTTTCTTCTAGTAAAGAATGATTTTTCAATTGATGAAAATACTTTTACTATATCACCACCAGTTTTATTAAGCACTGTAAGACTAGATGCAATATATCTAGCATCAGCATTATCTATCCTATTACTAAATCTTTTAAATGTTTCATCCATCGATAATCCAAATGATAAATCTGTATAAATTTTTTCAAATTCACGTTTAATTGGACCATCTAATTCATCTTTAACTATTGCGACTGCTTGAATAACTGTTCTACCACTTTTAAAAGCACTATTCATTATTATAACAGCTTTTAACATATCATCAGATATTTGTCTTTTCTTTAATGAATTACTTATAAATAAATATATATCAACACTAAAATAACCAGCTAGTATTACTACTAATAATTGAATAATACTTACATTTCTATATTGAAATATATCAAAAATTATTACAATACAAATAAGAAGTATAATAAGTAAAATTTTATTTGAAATATAATCCATTGGATTAACTATAGTATTATTAGTATCATTAAAAATATATTTATTGTATTTTTTACTTTTATTTTTTAATATATGACTTTTTGATAAAGATCTACTTATTTTTTTAACTAATTTTTTATATGAATAATAAAATTTATCAAATATACTTGTATATTCGCTATCTATGGAATCTATTGAGTATGCACTTATCTTTTTTTCTAATTTAACTGCTCTAAGTATTCTTAACATATTATATATTAGGACGAACAAAATAAACATTAAAATTAATTGCAATATAAATATTTGAACATTAAATTCCATAGTATACATCCTTTCTATCTCAAAAATATATCATCAATACTATCAATACCATGAGATTTTATTATACCAAATACACTTGGTCTACGTTTATACAGTATAAATTCACCATCAACTTCTCCATTTTTAGTAAGTCCAAGTTGTCTAAATGAAAATATTTCTTTAAGTTGTATAATTCCATCTTTTATACCAGCAATTTCTGATATTGATGTTATTTTTCTTCTACCATCACTTAATCTATCTATATGAACGACTAAATTAATAGCATTTGAAATATATTCTCTTATCGCACTTACAGGAAGATCCATTCCAGCCATTAAAACCATTGATTCAAGTCTATTTAAAGCATCTATATTTGAATTAGCATGCAAAGTTGTAAGGGAACCATCATGACCAGTATTCATAGCTTGAAGCATATCAAAAGCTTCCATACCACGAACTTCACCAACTATTATCCTATCTGGCCTCATTCTAAGTGAATTTCTAACTAAATCCCTTATTGTAATTTCACTTTGTGTTTTATAATTAGAATTTCTTGTTTCCAAACTTATTACATGATTTTGTAATAACTTAAGTTCAGCAGCATCTTCAATGGTAATAATTCTTTCATCATCTTCAATAAATGATGATAATATATTAAGAAGTGTTGTTTTACCTGCACCAGTACCTCCACATATTATTATGTTAAGTCGTGCAAGAACACATGCTTCTAAGAATCTAGCCATATAAGGTGTTAAAGTACCATTCCTTAAAAAGTCCTCTATTGTTGATGTATCCTTTTTAAATTTTCTTATTGTTAATACTGGTCCTTTAATTGATAATGGTGGAATAATTGCATTTATTCTTTCTCCACTAGGTAATCTTGAGTCAACCATAGGATTAGATGTATCTATTGTTCTACCAAGTGGTTGTATCATTCTTTGTATAGTTCTTAAAATATGATCATTATTTATAAATGATACACTTTCATCTTTTACAACATTACCATTTATTTCTATATATATTTCATCAGGTGCATTTACCATAATTTCGGATATATCCTCATCACTTAAAAGTTCTGTTATTGGACCATATCCATTTATTTCATTTTCAATTAATGTATATATATGAGTACGTGCTAAATTTGATATATCATAACCTTCTAGTGTAGTATCTATTATTTCATCTATATATTCTTTTAATAGTTTATCTTTAGGTATTTTATTATCTATTATATTTTGTATTATTATATTTCTTAAATTATCTAATAAGTTTTTATTTGGAAATATCTCATAATCAGTAAGTACACTAGTCTTGTTATTGCCTACTTTTATATCAAATGCTTTAGTAAGACTTTTCTTTCCCATATATATCACCTTCTTATTCTTTTATTAAATCATTAGCCATTTTAATCATATTATTAACATCTGTCTTTTTAGATTTTTGTATTTTTTTATCTAATATTAATATTTTACCATCCATAACATAGTTATCAATATTTCTAAAGTAAAAGTTTTTACTTATAGTATAATCTATATTAGATTTAATTATATTCTTAATTTCATATAAACTAAAATATTCTTTATGTAATGAATTAGAATTATTAAGTAATACTTTATAATTATCTATTTCATTATCTTTAAATATAGATATAATTGATTTAGTATTTTTAAGATCAATTGGATCATTTGTAACTATAAATAAATTTTTATATACTCTATCCATTATAGTAAGATTCATATTTGATAATGCATGTGTTGTATCAATTAATATAACATCGTATGCTAGTTCTAAATTATATAATATTAAATCAATATATTTAGGATCTATTTTAAATGATAATCTAGGATCTTTAGGTGCAGAAATAATATCTATATTTTCATTATACCTAGTTATATATTCACTAATATTTTTAAAACTATTATTCATCATATCATAACAAACATTATATAAGTTTTTCTTAGGTTCTATGTTTAGAGATAGGGCTATTCCTCCACCACCTAAATCAAGGTCAAGTATTATACATTTTTTATTTAATAAATTATATGCACCAGCTAAATTTAGAGTAGTAATTGTTTTACCAACTCCACCTTTCATACTAGTTATACATATACTTTTGCCTTTTTTTATCTTTGGCATAATATCACCCAACCTTTTTTAATTTGTTCTCTTTATATTGATATATAGAATTTATTTCATATCTATTTTTATTTAATACACCCATAATTATTACATCTATATTTTTAGTAAGTTTTATTGTATTATTTTTTCTATCTATTTCTATATTTGTAATATCATTATCATTTTTTCTAATCAATCTTTCTATTTCACTATCATTCTTATCAAAATAATTTTCAATTATTAAAGAATTTATATTATCTAATTTATTTTTTTCGTAATATAATCTAGATGCATCTGTTACAAACACAAACATTATTATAATAAGGGGAATAAATATTACAAATAATACTAGTGATTGTCCTTTATTATTCATATATTACTCTTGTTACACTTATCTTATATGGACTTTTTAATACGATATTCAATCCTGGTGTTATGATATTTTGATATGTATATAATTCTATTGTTTTATAATCACTTTCATTAATTACCTTATATTTTATTTTATTAATATTAGATACATCATTTAAATATTTATTTATTTTACTATCATCATCATTTTTAATCATTAATGTAACATCATTTAATTTAGATTCTAACTTATTTTTATTATAAAATATAAATCCAAAATCAATAAGTGCAAATAAAACCATTATAATTATAGGAATTACAATAATAAATTCCATTAATGCCTGTCCCTTATTATTCATAATGCCACCCCTATTTTTTTACATTTAATATTATATCAAATTTTGTATGTTAAGTAAATATTATTTCCAAATAAAAATAAAACTTCCAAATATAAATTATTAATATTTGAAAGTAATATATTATTTATATGTTAATTTCTTTTTTATTATATTAGTATTATCTAAATTGTTTAAAGCATTTAAATAACTATTATATATTTCATCAATATATTTAGGATCTATTTTTTGATATTCTTCTATTAAATGCTTAATCTTTGATTCCATTTTATTTAACTCATGTAATAAATATTGCAATTTATATTGATTACTAGTAATATTATCAACTTGTGTATTATTAGATAATATATTTGTTAAATCAACATTTTGAAATAAATCATGAATCATATATTTATCTAAATATTCCTTCATCTCAGTTGTATAAAAATTTCCATTATATTTATAATCTTTTGTATGAAATCTTATTCCTGATACTAATCCACGTTTTGCAACAAGAGTCTTAGTTTTATCATCTATTAACCACTCAACAGGTGATACTTTTATCCAAACATAATTTCCATTACGATATTTTTTACCATTAGATAATTCAAATTTTGAATATGAATTATTTTGTATTCTAATATATTTTTGATTATTATATTCATATTCATTATATGTTATCTTCTCAAAAGATTGTTCAAAATCAAATGAACCAGTTCTATCAAATGTATAAGTGCTATCTGTTTTTTTTAAATTATGTTTACGATATTGCATTTCTAAAAAATTCTGAATATTTTTATCAGGTACATATTGTGTATATTCTCCAAATAAAACTTCTTCTGTACCATTAAATCCTTTATATCTATTTGCAGTAATTTTGTTAAAAATATCAGGGGATAATTTTAACACTGGGCGAATAGCTCCATTACGTAAATAACGTCTAAGTCCGTAACATCTTGAACCATCACTAAAAACACCACGAATATTTCCATTACCGTCTGAACAGCGAGTATAACACCAACCAGCTCTTCCTTTCAAAGTATCATCTTCAGGATCATGATAATTATAACGATCATCTATATATCCACCTGTTAATATTACTAAATCAGTAACTGCAGATATTGTTCCATATTTTTTTAATACTTCTAATTTACCATTACCATCTTTATCACCAAATACTTCTTCTTCAGAAAGTAGGGTTAATTCCATTTCAGCATTATTCATTTATAACATCTCCTAGCTCATAATATTCTAATAAATTTAAAATTATATGTCAATAATAATAAAATAAAAAAATGAAAATAATCAAATATTATTCATTTTTTATAATGTATAAAATTTATTTAAATTATATGTTTATGTTCATCTTTCTCATTTTAATTTTATTAATTATTATATATATTACGAGCCCAGCTATAATACTAAATTCTATTAAAAGTGATATACCAACAAATAACTTATTTGGTTTATTAGTAGGTTTATTTTCAATTTTATCTACTTTTGCATTTTTATTTTTGTTATAGTCAGTAATAACTAAACTTGATAAACTATCCACATCAAAGGTAACAAAACCTTTTTTAACTTTAACTTCCCCATCTGCCATTGTAAGTTTACCATTATATTTATATAAATATAATTTAGTATTATCTTTAAATGTATCTCCTACAAATATTTTTAATTTAACTCCTCCAGGTAATTTAATATTATTTTCTTTTATAAATAAGAAATTACTCTTATCAACAAGTGCTTTTACATCACCATTTGTACTAGTTTTATCTATGCTAATATCAATATCATCAGTATATTCCCTATCATCAATATTTTGTAATATTATTGAATATTCTATACCATCATTTTTATTTAATATTTCATAAATTAATTTTTTATCAGTCTTAGCTAATTTATTTAATACATCTTTATATATTAATTTATTTTCATCTTCTTCTTTAATAGCTACATATATTTCTTTTTTATTACCATCAAGTTCAAGAATTATACTTTCTAAATCATTATCTAAAATATCTACATTTTCTTTTCTATTAATCCAAAACGTATATTTTTTTTCTTCTTCTTTAGTATTTTTTACAGTTAACACTACTTCATTTGTTCCCTCAACTAAATTTTCATTACCTGTTATTTCAACAGTTGATGTATTATCTTCAAGTTCATATTCGAAATCAACATCAGTAACACTATTTGCAACACTTAAATTATATATATTGTTTTCCTCATTTAATTCAAAATCATTACCATTTATTTTAAATGTTTTAAAGTTTAATGATGTATCTTGACTTTGTATTCTCTTAAGATTAATTTTATATTGATCAATTTTACCACTTTCTGCAGTTACTTTTATTATTACTTCTTTCATTTCATCATATCCTAGTTCAACTACCTTATCAGGTTGTATTTCAACTTTTTGACTAGAAATATTTTTTTCAACATCTATTTCAACTTTGGCTGTAGTAACCTCAATATTATATTCCCTAACTGATGGATCAAAATTAATTTCTCCATTTGATAATTTAATATTTGATAAAGCAGTATCACTACTTCTACTATCTATTCTATTAACAGTAATTTTATATGTCTTTGTACTACCACTTTGTGAAGTTACAACAAGATTAATAACGTTTTCACCAAGCGATAATTTATGTGTACCAACACCTGTTATTTTACTACCATTGTGTTCAGCATTAATTGTAATTGAATCTTCTTTATAATTATCTACTCTATAGTTATATACGGTACTTTTAAATGTTGGTGTTAACGTACCACTACTTATATTTAAACTAGTTATATCTCTTTTTGTTGATAAAGTTATTCTAACACTATCACTTATTTGAGAATGTGTATAATAATTGTTATCATTATCAGTATAATTAATATTTTGTAATCTAATAGTTTTAGTACCACTGCTTCCACTTGTACTTCTAAATTTTAACGTACCAATTTTAATATTATTTCCTGAAACACCAGCATTACTTATATTAATAGTTGTGCTACTCCTACTATAACTTCCAATATTATTATCGAATGTTGAATATTTAAGTGATGAATCAACATCGTATTTAAACGATAGACTTTTAATTGTCTTACCATTTGTATTTGCCATTATTTCACATGTAACATTATCAGTTTGATTTGTATTATTTGTACAACTTAATGTTAATTGCATATTGTCTGCTGCTTCTACAATCATAATTGGGAATAAATAATACATATAACTAATTGTTAATACTAATAATAAAGATATAATTTTTTTCACTACGACATCCTTCTTTCATGATTACAAATAAATCTATCAAGTACCAATGCCCCTATACTATAACCAGTATATATTATTATTCGATATTTGTAAAGTTATTTTGACAAATTTTATCGTTACAATTTTAAAGTACCTGAAAAAAAATTCAGGCACTATTAAACTAAATCATATCTTCTAACATATATTTTTCTTGTTGCATCATATCTTTTACATCAGCCATTATTCTTTTTAATTTATCTTTATTTTTATAGGCGTAAATACCCATACCTACACAGGCTGACATAAAGAAAATTGCTTTTTTACTCATTATATCACCACCATGCATAAAATATGATTGGCAAATAACTTGCCAGTAATAGTATTGTCTTATATTTTCTTTTTATGCATTATTATTTTTAATTAAAAATTCTTTTAATGATGTATTCCTATCGTGATCATATGTATTTGCTACTGAATATTTAAATGCATCAGATGAACCAACTAATATTAAACTTTTTTTTGCTCTAGTAACACCAGTATATATTAATTTTCTATAAAGCATTCTATAAAAGGCTTTTTCAATAGGCATTATTACCATTTTAAATTCACTACCTTGACTCTTATGAATACTAATAGCATATCCATGTTTAATATTTATAAAATCTTTAGGTTCATATTTGACCACATTTCCATCAAAATCAACATATATTTCATCTTTTTTAGATTTTGATTCGTGGCTTTTCTTTATCATAGTAATAATACCAATATCACCATTAAAAACATTATTATCAGGCATATTTGTAAGTTGTAATATTTTATCATTTTCTCTATATATAACATCATTATATATTATTTCTTTTTTAGAAACATCTTCTTTATTAAGTACTCTTTGCAAGCTAACATTTAGATTATCAATTCCATTTTCACCCTTATACATAGGTGCAAGAACCTGTAAATCTTTATAATTAAATCCTTTTTGAATAGCTTTTTTAACAATTTCTATTATATTGTTTTTAATACTAATACTACCACACTCAATAAATGCATAATCACTTTTTTTGTTTAAGAATTCTAATGAAAGATCACCATTTTTAATTTCATGTGCGAGTGTTACTATATATGAATTTTCATTTTGCCTATATAATGTATCTAAATATATTACTGGTATTACACCAGACTCAATAATATCTTTTAATACTTGACCTTCAGATACACTAGGTAATTGATTATAATCTCCAACCATTACAATTTTTACATTTTTAGTAATTCCCTTAAGTAATGCATTAAATAAGTTAACATCAATCATACTTACTTCATCTATTATAATGAATTCTGAAAAATCAGGATTATATTCATTTATCATAAAATCTCCTGTTTCTTTATTCCATTTTAAAAATCTATGTATTGTGCTAGATTTTAAATATGTAGCTTCACTCATTCTCTTTGCTGCACGACCAGTCGGAGCTAATAATTTTATTTTATCGTCTAATTCATTATATTTATATTTATTAACTTTTTGATACATTTGAACTATAGCTTTTATTATCGTTGTCTTACCAGTTCCTGGTCCACCAGTAATTACACTTAAATTTTTTTCTAACGCACTTTTTATTGCTTCAATTTGCATATCATTATATATTATTTCATTATCAGATTCCAATTCTTTTATTAGTGAATCAAAATTTTTAATTTTGATTGGTTCTTTATTTGATAAATAATATAGTGTATTTGCAATATTTAACTCAGCATCATACATATCTTTTATATAATATTTATCATGATCTATTACTAATTTACCCACTTTATTTAAATTTATAAGATTAATCGTTATATCTACATCTATAATTCCATAATTTTTGATCATATTAATAATATCATCTAGTAAAACATATGTATCTCCTCTTTCAAATGTAATTAATTTAATTGCAGATATAATACATGCATTTATTCTTGCTTCATCTAATGTTTCATATCCCATATTACGAGCTATAATATCTATATTTTTAAAACTTAAATTATCAAAATCATCAACTAACATATAAATATTATGTTCAATATTATTTATTGTATTTTCTCTATATTTATTGTATATACTAATAGCATCTTTTGAATTAAAACCTAATTTAGTAAGATACACTATAGTATTATGACTTGCATTATGCTTAAATAATGTATTATATATTTGGTCTATCTTTTTTTGCTTAAGACCTGGAACTAACAATAAATTGTCTTTATTTTCAAGTATTAAGTCAAGTGTTTTATCTCCTAATGTATCAACAATTTTTTTTGCAGTTTTTTCACCAATACCACTAAAAAGTTCACTACATAAAAAATCTATAATTCCATCTTTCTCTTCAGGTTTTACTATATCGTATTCAGTAACATTATATTGCATACCATATCTAGGATGTCTTACTTTTTTACCATAAAATATATATTTTCTATCTACATTTAATTCTATAAAATTACCTGAAAATGTAACTATCTTCCCTACATTATCAGACATTTCTTCATCATCAGTCTCAATTACTTTTATTAAACCAACAATAAATCCATTATGAGAATCATAAATTATTCTCCTTACGTTTCCTTTAATACATGCCATTAATATATATCCTCTTTTCTTTAATACAATAAAAATTCTAACATATATAATTATGAAAAGCAATAAAGAATAATAAATTAATAAACAATATATTCAATTTATATTTTATTTATTTAATTTTAGAATTTTTAATATACATTATTATTTAACAGCAATTTTCTTTTCTAGTTGTTTTATTTTTTTCATACTTAATTTGGTACATTCACATATTGTTTTATTGTCTATTTTTCTTTTCAACATTTCAATAGCTGTATTTGTGTTTGCTCTATTTTCTCCTTTTCTTTCACCACTTTCAAATACATCAATTGTATATGCTGCATATGATTTATCAAATATATCACCAAGTTCTAGTGTTTTACTTTCTAATATTTCATTTGCTTCTTTTATTATTTGACTTTCTTCAATCATTTCATTATCCTCCTCTAACTTCTTATATAATTCTTTATTTGTATTCACTATATATCCTAATATTCTTGTTCTTCCGTCAATATCTGCAATGTTACTTGTATTATATAACGCATTACGGATTTTGGCAAGATTTACATGATATATTTTATAATTTTTACTTTCCTTTTCACCTTTTTTATCTTCTTTTATATAACATTCATATATATCTTTATCTAATCCATACTGATCATAATTATCAAATGATATCATTATGAATTTTGTTTTACCTATCTTTTTACCCTTATCTACCATAGAATAACTTACACCATTAAATGTTTGAATATTTTTATTTATTAACTCTTTAGATTTACGTACATTACATTCTAACAATATAAAATAATCTCCTACTTTTATTACTTTATCTGCTATACTTCTTCTTTGTATTACATTAATAACTTTTAATTCACTATCATACTCAATCATATTATCTTTAATATATTCATAATCTAAATCTACAAAGTAAGATATAACTTTCGCACAATAACTTCTTATCTTAAACAAATCTTTAAAAAGTATATCAATATAACAAGGTAATTTAAAACTCTCATACTTTAAAAGTAATTCATTTAAGTCAACCCTAGTTTTATTCTTTTTTCTGTTTAGTTTGAAGAATTCTCTTACAAATTTATTTTCTTTTTTTAAATATGAATTATTCACCATAATTCCTCCCTTCTTTAATAAACGATGCCATATTAACACAATAAGAACCATCTGTCAAATGGCTAAAAATAGCAAAAAAGTGAGTTTTGTATACAGAAATAATTAAAATATCTTCAAAAAAATAATTTTTGAAGATATTTTTCTGT
>CANRKE010000036.1 GCA_947631135.1 uncultured Bacilli bacterium
TGCATAGTTGCTCATCAATGCATAATAATAATTTTATTATACTCTAAAAAAGCCACCTGTGCAAATAGTGATTTATTGAAAATAATTATCCAAAATATGCTATTTCTCTTGATAAAATAGATTTATCTCGTGATGGTATTATTCATCTAAACTTAATTGATTTTCTATTAAATACTGATTTTTAAAATTAAAAACACCAGCATCCTACTACAACTATATTTGGAATACAAATTGTTCTAATTCATTTTGTGTTTGTCAAGGTAAAGGCATATGGATAAATACTACAATAAAATCAATACTAAATAATCAGGTTTATGTTGGAGATATAGTTTAAGGTATGACTAACTTAAAAAACTATTGAAATTTATACCACATAAAAGTGCAATTTTTGCACTTTTAAATTGTTTTTTTGCACTTTTAATAGTATAATATCATATATAAGGAAAGTGATAATTTATGTCAAAAAAAGAAAATTGGAATATAGAATTATATGAATATATTAAACAAGGTGAACCAAATAAAAGTGAAAAGGCAAAAACTTGGGAAACTGCCATTGGACTTCAAGATGTTGACGGTTTAAAACCTTCAAAGTATTTAATTGATACGGCTAAAGAACATATTGAAGGTAATATTGATATTGAAGAAGCAAAGAAAAAAATAGATAAATATTATAAAATATCTGATAATAAAAAAAATGAGAATATTGAAAATAGTGAAGAAGCAGATAAAGTAGCAGTTAGAATAACAGAAATATTGAGTGAAAAGAGTTTTAATTTTAATATTTTTGAACTTACTAATATTCATTCAAGATTATTTAAAGGAATTTATAAGAAAGCAGGAAAAATTAGAGATTATAATTTTATTAAAAAAGAATGGATTTTAAATGAAGATACTGTTATCTATTCTTCTTATGAAACAATAAAAGAAGCTTTAGAGTATGATATAGAACAAGAAAAGGATTTTTCTTATAAAAATTTGTCATTAGAAGAATCAATTAAACATATCGCTAGATTTACTTCTAATATATGGCAAGTACATCCATTTTGTGAGGGTAATACAAGAACTACAGCTGTTTTTATTATAAAGTATTTAAGAACATTTGGTTTTAATATAAATGATGATGTATTTGCAGAAAATTCATGGTATTTTAGAAATGCATTAGTTAGGGCAAATTATAAGAATTTTGAAAAAAATATATTTGAAGATACATCTTATTTAGAAAAATTTTTCTTTAATTTATTGAGTAATACTAATTATGAACTTAAAAATAGGTATACTCATATAGATTATAAGCAAGAAGAAAATACATCCCAATTATATAATAAATATACTTTAGAAGAACAAGCAATTATCAATATTATTAAAAATAATGAATCAATTAAACAAGAAGAAATATCTAAATTCACTGGTAAATCTGTTAGGACTATAAAAACTATAATGAGTGATATGCAAAATAAAGGTATTATTAACCGTGTTGGCGGAAAAAAGAATGGTAAATGGATAGTTTTATAGAATTATAGATTTTAATTTAGTAATTAGATAGTGATATTATGTTAAATAGTGATTTAAAAAATGTCAAAAAGAATAAAAATGATGCGATACTATAAGAAATATTTCATGGATAAAGTAATTTTTTTAAAACATTTTTACACTATTATTTTCATTAAAAATTGTGATAATTTATTAAAGGTAATACTATGTTTAATAATAAAATAGAAGAAAATGAATGAATTAAAGTTGCGCTTTTTGGTTTCTTTGTTAGAGATGCACTTGGAGTACCTGTTGAATTTATTGATAAAGATGAGTTAAGAAAAAACAAAGTTACAATTTAATAACATTGAATTATATAATTGTATTTTATTAAAATAAGGGCCTGCTACAAATTATTTATTTAATTTTGTAACAACCCTCTTATTTTTTATGTAGGAATTTTTAATACTTGACCTATGCTTAATATGTTACTAGTTAAATTATTTAATCTTTTAATCTCATCAACAGTAGTATTGTATCTTCTGGCAATAGAATAGAGTGTATCATTTTTAACAACAATATAATTTAAATAGGTAGGTATATCAACACTAGTATTACTTGGAATTTTTAATATTTGACCAATACTTAATATATCACTAGTTAGATTATTAATACTTTTTAATTCATTTACAGTAGTATTAAACTTTCTTGCAATAGCATATAGTGTATCCCCCTTGACCACTGTATATGATGAGTAACTAGTCTGATCACTAGGTTTAGGTACTTTTAAAACTTGACCAATACTTATTACATCACTTGTTAAATTATTTAATCTTTTAATCTCATCAACAGTAGTATTAAACTTTCTTGCAATAGCATATAGTGTATCACCTTTAACAACAGTATAACTTTCTGTATCATCTTTAATTTCATTTTCAATCGCACAATCTTCTAGATTACCATATAAAATATTTAATGTATCCCAAGTTCTATCGCCCACAATTCCATCTGAAGTCAATTTATTATTAAGTTGAAATCTTTTTACTGCATTTTCAGTTTCTAAATCAAAATTACTATTTATTTCACCAGTATAATATAAAAGATTTTTCAATTTAGTTTGCAAGTCTTCTACATAACTACCACTAGATCCATAACGCAAAGTAGGGAAAAGACTAATTGGACTTATTGCAGGTTCAGTATATTCATATAATATATCCCAAGTTTCATTATCAACAACCCCAGTATCATCAAGTCCAACCATATTTTGAAATGCTTTAACACCTTCCATTGTCGATAAACCAAAACTACCTGTTATAATAGGATTATAAAATCCAAGTATTTTTAATTTTTCCTGTAAAATTTTAACATTATTACCAGTATCACCTAATTTTAAAACATCAAACATTAGATATCACCTCGATCAATTATATTCATTTAACAAAAAATTATTAATGTAAAAACCAAAAACATATAATATTTATCATATTATTAGATATATAAAAGAAGATGCACAACGCATCTTCTTTAATTATTCTGAAGAATCATTACCTGAACCAGGAGTAGTCGGTTTATCATCAGGGCCTTTTTCTTTTTCTTTACATACACCTTTAAATTCTACATTTGTAGTAAGTAGATAAGGAGTTGTTACTTCTCCTCCATTATAAGTCCATGTAATTTTTTCTCCATTACTACAAGTATAATCTAATAGATCTACATATTCTCCTCCTTTATATTTGAATGTTTGAGGGAATAAATTATTACCATCAACTTTATATGTTATAGTATATTCTTTTTCTTTATCAGTAGTATTAGAATTACTGTCTTTAATATATAAAGTAAGTGTAGAAATATTACTTAGATTTGTACCAGTAGTATGACTCATCTTACCAACCTTACCAGGTAGAGTAGTTTCATATTTACTATCATCCTCATCTAAATCCTCAAATACGATTCTAATACTTACTGGTAATGTTTTTGCCCATGCTTCAATTTCACTTTTAGTTTTACCAACTAGATTTGGTAGAAAACATTTAGTATTAGTAGTATCTTTAGGACAAGCTTCCTCATCTTTTTCTTCTTCCTTAACTATATATTTCAAAACTAGAGTAGTAACTTTACTTGGATCAGTACCAGCTTTATGACTTTGATATATTATTTCACCATCTGAATAACTATCCTTATAATCAGGATCACCTTTTTCAACTTTTTCAAATCTATAATTAATATTATAAGATTTTAATACACTTTCAGCATAACTTTTAGTCTTACCAATAAAGTTTGGTAGAGAATTAGTTACTTCATCAACTTTAGATTTATTATCACTCATATTTTCTCCAATGATTTGTTTTTCATAAACTTCATTTATAGAGAAATCAAATGTTTTAACCATTTCAGCTTCTTTAAGTCCTAAATTTTCTTTCATCTTATTACTTACAGCTTCAATACTTGTTTGATATGGAACATAGTTATATAATGTAAGATCAAAATCAGGATCATATATCATTTTATCATAACCAGATATGAATAATTGTTCCATAGATATTATATCAGAAGTAGAAGTACTAGTACTTTTAAGAAGAATATCTTTACCAACATTATAGAATGATAATATTTGATTAGTAGTAATATTAGTATCCATATTTTTAGATACAGAATCTAATATACTATTAACTTTTTCTATACTATTAATATCAGATAATTTTTGTAACATACCTTGAATAACTAATTGTTGATTTAAACCTCTTTGAATATCTCCACGAGCCAATGTTTTTCTATGACGTGCAAGAGCAAGTGCTTGTTCACCATTCAATGTTTGCATACCAGGTTTTAAGCATATTTGACTATCTCCACCCCATCTATTACTATCTTGTTCACAGAAACTTACAGGTACATCTACATCAACACCACCTAAGGCATCAACTAGACCAACAACACCTTTAAAATTCATCTTTACATGATAATCAATATCTATACCAGTAAAGTTTTCAATTGTTTTTTCCATGCAATCAACACCTTGCCAAGCAGCATGTGTTATTTTGTTCTTCTTTTTATTTTTAAAACATGCTATTGGAACATAAGTATCTCTAGGTATTGATAATACAGTAGCATTAAGTGTATTAGGATTAAAAGTAATTAAAACTAATGAATCCCCATTAAATGCTGCATCACGATCAAGTCCATCTTTTTCAGAGTCAACACCCATTAAAAGAACAGTAAATGGATCTTTTATAATATTTTTATTGCTTAATGATACATCTTTTTCTTTTTTAAATTCCATACTTTTTGAAGTAATAATCTTCGTATCAGTACTTACATTTTCAAACTTTTCTATAGATGAAAACATAGTTGGATAATTTGAAGAAATAAGTATTGCATCAACTTTCTTTTCATATAAATCAGATAACATATCAAAATATTGATCATATTTTACTGTTTCATTTTTATTTGTATCTAATTTATTTTCATCTATCATTTTTTGAGCAATTTTATTATCTTCTTTAGCAGTTTCACTACTTATATAACCAATTTTCATCTTCTTAATATCATCAACTTTTTCAATACTACTATCATTCATTACTACTAAATCAGTAGTATAAGTAACTGTAGATTTATTGATATTATCTATTGGTTTATATATATTATGAATAGCATAAGATGCATAACCTTGAATACCAGTAGCAAGTAATATCATAATAACAAATATTATTCTATATCTTATTTTCTTTTTCTGCCTCATTAAAACAGACATATATTTACTTATAAATATAATCATTATTAGAACTATTAATATTATAACAATATATCTAATAACATCTTCTATACCACTTAAAAGTGATAAATAATAAATCAAAAATCCTCCTGAAATAATTTCTAAAATTAGTAGAAACATAAATAAGTAAATCAAAGTTTTTTTATTTGATTCTTTTACATAGTTTCTAAACTTTTTGATTTTTTTAAACATAACTACCTCCACTTTTAATAACACAAATATTATACCTCATTTTTACTAAATAGACAATTATTTATATACAAAATTTAAAATTTATATGATTAATTTATAATAACTTCTTAAGTGAGGTAAAGATAAAATTATTATTTAAACTTATGTTATTATTTCATATAATTCATTTTTTCTAAAGCATATTTAGCAAATGGTGATAATTGATGTGAAGATAATTCACTAATTGAATACCAATCAGCTCCTTCTGAATCTAAACCATCCGAATCATTTTTTAATTTAACATCTTTAGTTTTAACAATATATAAAATTCCTATATGATGCAAGTCTTCATACAAATCTTTTTTGATTTCCCATTTTATATTAGTAGCTGTAACATCAAATAAACTATATTCACTTATACTAATTCCTGCTTCTTCCATTATTTCTCTTTTTAGTGTTTCACAAGGAAGCTCAGTATGTTCTATTCCTCCTCCTGGTAAATCAAGCTTACCTTTATATCCACCTCTAGATTTTTTTACTAATGCAATTTGATTATCTTTTATGATAATCCCATATGCACCTACATATGTCTTTACAACTGTTTCCACTTTATTTTCTCCTTTCAACTAATTATCCTAATTAAATGTATCATTTTTATAACATAATTTCAATAGTATAAATATAAAGATAATGTAAAAATTATACATTTTATTTGTATTTATATACAAAATTTAAAATTTATAAAGCGATAATATGTTTAATAGGAAAATATAAGGACATACTAATAATGGTGAATATAAATGAATAATAAATCTATATGGAATTATGATATAAATTATAATAAATCAAATAATATTAAAAATGAGGTATTAGATATTTTAATAATAGGTGGAGGTATAACTGGTATTAATATAGCTTATCAGTTTAGGAACAGTAATAAGAAAATTGCACTAATAGATAAATCATTAATTGCATCAGGAATAACTAAAAATACAACAGCAAAATTATCATATTTACAACCCGATATAATTAAAATAGATAAGAATAAAAGAGATGAATATGTTAAATCACAGATTGATGCAGTTAAACTATTTAAAAAAATAATTACTGATAATAATATTGAATGTGATTTTAAAGAAACATATTCAATATTATTTACACAAAACAATAATAATATAAATAAAATTAAAACTATAGCTAATATTTTAAAGAATAATAAAATAAATGTTAAAAGAGTTAAAAATAATAAAATTTTATATGGTATTAAATGTTTAGATAATTATGTATTTAATCCACTAAAATATATAGATAGTATTATAAAATTAATAGAAGATAAGATTGATATTTATGAAAATGTTTTAGCTAAAAATATTAAATATAATAATAATATTTATAATGTTGATACTAGTAGTGGTGTTATTAAATGTAAAAGAGTAATATTAGCTTGTCATTATCCATTCTTTATATATCCATTATTTTTTCCACTTAAAACATATATTAAAAGAGAATATGTTAATGCATTTAATATAGATAAAAATAAAGATTATAATGTAATAAATATAGATAAAGAATTAATATCTATTAGATACTATAATAATTATTTAATATATGGATCTAATAGTCATAAATTAACAAGTAAAATTAACTATCAAAAAAATTATCAAAAAAGTTATGAAGATACTAAAAAATATTTTAATAAAATACCTGATTATACATGGATGAATCAAGATATTGTACCAAATGATTATTTACCATTTATAGGTAGAATTAAAGATAATTTATATATATCTACTGCATACAATGCATGGGGTATGACAAATTCAATAATTGGATCAAAAATTATTTATGATGTAGTAAATAATAAATACAATAAATATATTAAATTATTTAATCCTAATAGAAATAATATTAAATTATATTTAAACTCATTTATAAATTCATTTAGTTATATAAAAGTATATTTTGAATCATTATTTAAAAAAAATAATCCTAAATATATTAAAATTAAAAATATTTATTATGGAATATATAAAGATAGTAATAATAAAATACATAAAATAAGATTAATATGTCCACATATGAAATGCAATTTAGTATTCAATAATCAAGAAAAAACATGGGATTGTCCATGTCATGGTTCAAGATTTGATTTAGATGGAAATATTATAAATGGACCAAGTAAAACAAATTTAAAAAAAGATGAATAAAAAATATATTTATTATCAAAATAAAATTGGGAGATGAAAAATATGAATGAACAATATGAAGTAGTACCTAATATTATAAGTTGTAAAGATTTAGATTATTTATCTGATATGTTTAATTGGAATTATTCAGCCTATAAAAATTCTTTAAGCGCTACAAATAATGTATCAGATGAAAATCTTAAAGAGACATTAAATAAGTGTAGTGAAGCATTTAAAAATAGTATGAATGAAATAATAAACATACTTAATGAAGGAGGAACATCAAATGAATAATAATGAAATTAAAAATCCTAAAACAGAAGTAAGTAAGGGTACAAATTTAAATGATAAAGATTATATGAATAATGTTTTAAGTTGTCTAAAAGAAATGAGTAAAAATTATTGTGTCGCACTAACAGAAGCTAGTAATGAGTATTTATATGATAAGTATTTAAGTATGTTTAATATCTATTCTAAATTACAAAGAGATGTTTATGAGGTAATGTTTAGAATGGGATGGTATACATTAAAAAAAGCTGAAGAACAAAAAATAAGTAATAAACAACAAATGTTAAAACAAGAACTTACTGATTTAAATGGTTAAAGCACTAAACAAAATTATTTAGTGCTTTTTAAATTTGAATGTACTACTTCTACTTATCATCTTATATATATTATAGTTAATAGGTAAATCAAATTCACCAATATATTCTATTATATCACTATTAAAACCTTGTTTAAATCTATTTAATCCATAGTAAGGGTTATCTTTATTTTTAAAATTACCAACTATACCATTTAAATCAACATAATAATAATTTGAATTTAAATATTCACGTATTACTTCCCATTTAAGTAAATGATTAGGATTAAATGATCTATAAGCATCATCAATACCATCTATTAAAAATTGTATTTGCTTATTATATTTTATTACCATAGAAGAAGCTATTATAAAGCCATTAGGATATTTTTCTAATAATTTAGTAGCTCTTTTAATATCATCTTTATATACTACTAATAATTTATCAGATTCCATCTTTTTATTTACTAATCTTTTATTATTAACATTTTTACCTTTCCAAATATCTTCAACTATTTTATTATTTTTTTCAAGTTCTTTTTCATATAAACTTTGAGAATTTATTAGATACTTATAAGTATTTATTTTTACCATATATATATCTAACATATCTTTCTTCTTAAATATATCATAATAATCATAATAGTATTCTATTGGTCTATCATAATTTTTCTTTATTAATTCATAAAATCTTTTAATATCATCTCTATTACCTTTATATACTTCAACACCTTTTCTTTTAGCATTATTTATTTTATTTCTTATATCTTTTTTAAATGATTTATACATATCATCTTCATTTTTATCTAATTTAATAACTGCATTCCATCTTGGTTTTAGTGTTTCAAAATATGTATTAAAACCACAATGTTTGTATCCTATACTTTCCATCTTTTTAATAAATTTTGTACTATCTTTACCATATGAGATAACACTACCATCTTTACTACGAGTCTTATTTATTATTGGTGGGTCTATTTTAAGATATGCAAAATCATGTTTTCTTAAATAATCTTTTAAAAGAGTTGTAAATGTATTAAAAATATATTCATCATAATAATCAATTATATACCCACGAGGAGCATAACCATATTTATATTTACCAAATATATTTTTATATATTATTAAAGCTTCACCATATATTATATTCTTTTCATCCATAAGTGCTAAATAGATAGTATTAAATCCACGTTTTTCCATCCATCTACCATATAGACTTGTCTGATAAAAATTTCTTATTTCATTCTTACGAGAAAAATCATCAAACACTTCTTTTGGTATTTCATATAATTTCATAATTAAGCTCCTTTCTAAAAAATTAGAATATTATACCACAAATTTATTAACAAATCAAAATAAATAGAGTATAATTAAATAGAAGTTGGTGATATAATGTTTGAAAATAAAAAAATATTTATATTAGGTATGGCTAGAAGTGGGTATGAAGCAGCTAAGTTTTTATCTAAATATAACAATAAAATAATAGTAAATGATGGTAATCCTAATCAGGATATAGAACATGTTGAAGAGTTAAAACGTCTTGGTATAGAAGTTATATTAGGTGATCATCCAGATAATATATTAACGTATGATTTTGATTATTTAATTAAAAATCCTGGAATTAAAGATAATCATAAATATGTTTTATATGCAAATAAAAATAATATAAAAGTAATTAATGAAATGGAACTTGCTTATTATTTTTTAAAGAATAAAAATACTAATATAATAGGTATTACAGGAACTAATGGTAAAACTACTACTACAACTTTAATTTATGAGATTATAAAGAAGAGTGGTAGAAATGTACATTTAACTGGAAATATTGGTTTTCCTGTATGTAGTTTTTTAGATAAAATAAAAGATAATGATTATGTTGTAGTTGAAGTATCTATTCAACAATTAGTAAATTTAGATATGTTTAGACCTCATATTGCTGTACTTACAAATATTAGTGAAGCACATATAGATCATGTTGGAAGTTATGAAAATTATAAAAATACAAAGAAAAAAATATTTCAAAGACAAGATAAAAATGATTATGCAATAATAAATAAAGAAAATAGTGATTGTCTAGAAATAACAAATGATATAAATAGTACTAAATTATATTTTTCTAGTAAAAATAATACAGATATATATTTAAAAGATGGGTATATATATTATAAAGATGAAAAATATATTAAAACAGATAGTCTAACATTAGTTGGTAATCATAATTATGAAAATATTATGTGTGCAATACTTGCATGTAAATTACTTAATGTTAGTGATGATGATATAATAAGTGTAATTACTACATTTAAAGGTGTTGAACATAGATTAGAATATGTTAAAACTATAAATGGTATAAAATTTTATAATGATTCAAAGGCTACTAACAATAAATCTACTATGATAGCTTTAGATTCGTTTTCTACACCTATTATATTACTTATGGGTGGGTTAGATAGAGGTAATAGTTTTGATGAACTTGCTAGCTATATGAAAAATGTTAAATTAGTTGTAGCTTTTGGTGAGTCTAAACTTAGAGTTAAAGATTTTTGTGATAGATTTAATATTGACTGTAAGGTAGTTGAAAATTTAAGAGAAGCAACTTATTTAGCTTATGATAATTCTAATAATGGTGATACAATTTTACTTAGTCCTGCATCTGCATCATGGGATCAATACAAAAAATTTGAGGATAGAGGTAAAGAATTTAAAGATTTAGTAAATGAAATAGAAGGGAAATGATATAATGTCAAAAATAAAAGATGTAATAGCACGTGAAGTTTTAGATTCAAGAGGAAATCCTACAGTAGAAGTAGATGTAATTTTAGAAAGTGGAATTATGGGTAGAGCTATAGTTCCATCTGGTGCATCAACAGGTTCAAGAGAAGCATTAGAACTTAGAGATGGTGGAAAAAGATATATGGGTAAGGGTGTATTAAAAGCAGTAAGTAATGTAAATGATATACTTAAAGATGTTGTTGTTGGTCTTGATGCACTTGACCAAAAAAAAGTTGATATGGCAATGATTGATAGAGATGCAACAGATAATAAAATGAATTTGGGAGCAAATGCTATATTGGGTGTTTCAATGGCTACAATGAAGGCAGCTGCACAATATATGAAATTGCCACTTTATAAATATATTGGGGAAGGTAAAACATTACCAAAAGCTATGATGAATATATTAAATGGTGGAGTTCATGCTGATAATAAGTTGGATTTTCAAGAGTTTATGATTATACCTAATGGTAAGGATATGCATGAAAGAGTAAGAATAGGTTCAGAAGTATTCCATAATTTAAAGAGTGTTTTAAAAGAAAAAGGACTATCTACTAATGTTGGTGATGAAGGTGGATTCGCACCAGATTTAAATAGTAATACTGAAGCATTCGATCTTATTATGGACGCAATTATAAAAGCTGGATATAAACCAGGAGTAGATGTTAATATAGGTATTGATGTTGCAGCTAGTGAATTTTACCATGATGGTAAATATGTACTAGAGTCTGAAAATAAATCTTTGACAACACAAGAATTAATTTCATATTATGAGGAATTAGTAAATAAATATCCTATTATTTCTATTGAAGATCCTGTTGATGAAAATGATTGGGATGGATTTAAATTGATTACTGAAAAACTTGGTGATAAAATTCAACTTGTTGGTGATGATTTATTTGTAACTAATAAAAAATATTTACAAAAGGGAATAGATAATGGTGCAGGTAATGCAATACTACTTAAAGTAAATCAAATTGGTACTATTACTGAAACATTAGAAACTATAAATTTAGCTAAACAAAATGGATATGCAACTATTATATCTCATAGAAGTGGGGAAACAGAAGATACAACTATTGCTGATTTAGCTGTAGGTCTTGATTTAGGTCAAATTAAAACTGGTTCTATGTCTAGAACTGATAGAATATGTAAATATAATCAACTTATGAGAATCGAAGAAGAAATAGAAAAAAATAAATAATAGATATTGAAAAGCATAAAAAT
>CANRKE010000037.1 GCA_947631135.1 uncultured Bacilli bacterium
CAAATGCACAAAATATAGGATATAGCTTTTTATCATGTAATAAAAATTTAGTAACATTATCATTGCCAAAAGCAATTAATATAGAAGATGAATTTTTGTACTGGAATGAAAATTTGATAACGATATCGTTACCAAATGTAAGAAATATAGGATGTAAATTTTTGAACCGGAATACAGAACTAACAACATTGTCATTACCAAATGTAGAAAATATAGGTGATTGCTTTATATATTCTAATGAAAAATTAAGAGAATTAAAACTTGAAAAGGTAGAAAATATAGGAAATAAATTTCTATATAATAATACAGAACTAACAACATTGTCATTACCAAATGCAATTAATATAGAAGATTACTTTTTATACTGTAATGAAAATTTGATAACGATATTGTTACCAAATGTAGAACATATTGGTATTTGGGCTTTAAAATTCAATAAAAATATAAATGTTTATGATATGTTAAATAACAAGAATTCAGAAATAAAGAAATTAAAAAAAAAGTTATTAATATCAAATAAATAAATTGGAGGTATTATATTATGATAGACGAATTAAAAATAATTAAAAATAAATTTGGAGAAAAAATGAGTAGATATTGTAGAGATTATTTATCTACTGTACTGGAAGATAATGGTATATTAAATAACTTTAAAAATTATATAGACAAAATTTTAATTTTGAGGTATAATAAGCAAGCTTGCTATAAAAATATATAAATATAATATAGTAAATATACATAATATTAATTGTATATTAATATAAGAAAGGATAAATATGAAAACTAATAATGAAGAAATAATTTATAATGTTTATATTAATAAAGAAGTTGAAGATAATATTAATAAAATATTAAATTATATTACAAAAAAAGATTTTCCAGCTTTAATAACACTTAAAAAATGTTACTCAAAATTAAATAAACATAATGATTATATAAAAAAATTAATGGATGTTGAACAAAAACATGCAGAACAAATACTTAATATATATAAAACAAGAATAGTTATACTATATATAATAAATATGATAGATAATGATAAGATAAATACAAATACAAATATAAAGAAGATAATAAATTATTTAAATGTATATAGTGATAAATGTATGACTATTGATAGTTTAAAAAATGATATATTAAATAAAATAAAATTAGCTGATAAGAGAGATAAAATAAAACTATGTAAAAAATATAAAGAACTAAAAAAAGAGGAGCCTACTTTGAATTATAATATTTTAAGTGAAGTGTTTAGTATTAAAGTCAATAGTATAAATAGGCACTTAGATAATAAATATACAATTAATTTGTGTATTGATAATATTCAATCTGAAATAATTAATAGTGCGATTGAAACAATAGCTAATAATAAAAATGATAATATTACTATTAATATAATAAAGAATAAAAAATTAGAAAAGAAACTATAAAATATTTATTAAGTTTCTTTTTTTTGCTATAATTTAAATATGAAGTATTAGTAGTAAGTGGAGGGTTAGTATGCAAGATAAATTATTAGAAGTATTTAAAAATATAAAATTAGAAGAAGAATACATTAAATTATTTGAAGATAGTTATATAGATAAGATAATTTTAAATAAAAATGAAAAGAAATATAAAATAAATATATGTACAAATAAAAATATAGATAAAGATGTTATAGAACATATAAGAAAATTATTTTTAAATAAATATAAAAATATTAATGATGCAATATTTGAAATAGTTAATTTAAATTATATAAAAGTAGATGAAAAAAAAGTTAATGATAAAGAAGATAGTAAAAGTGTAAGTAATGATGATTTAATATATGGATACAATGTCCCAACTGGCAATAAAACTAGAATTGATAATATTAAAGATGAAGAAAATAATGTTTTAATCGAAGCTAAACTATTTGGTATGGATCTATTTGAATCTAGTAAGAGTGATTTTAAAATAATTACTATGAAAGTTACTGATTATACTAGTAGTATATATGTAAAATTATTTTACAGAAATAAACAAGATTTTGATTTAGCATTAAAGAAATTAAAAGTAGGATCTTGGTATAGAATAAGTGGTTATATTAAAAACGATATATATTCAAAATGTTTAGTTATGAATGCTCAAAGTATATTAAATATTGAATCAAAAGATATAGTAAGAGAAGATTTAGAAGATAAGAAAAGAATAGAATTACATGCACATACATTTATGAGTCAAATGGATAGTGTATGTGATGTTAAGAAATTAATAAATAGAGCTAAAGAATGGGGACACAAAGCTATTGCTATAACAGATCATAATTCGGTACAAGCATTTCCAGATGCATATAATAACAGTAAAGATATTAAAATAATATATGGTGTTGAATTAAATACAATAAATGATAATATAGATGTAGTATTAAATGAAACTGATGATGAGTTGTTATCTAAAACTTATGTAGTATTTGATACAGAAACAACAGGATTTAATGCTGGTGGAAAAGATCAAATGATTGAAATAGGTGCGGTTAAAATTAGAAATGGAGAAATAATTGAAACATTTGATGAATTAATTAATCCTAATAGAAGTATTCCTAAAAAGATTACTGAACTTACTAATATTACTGATGAAATGGTTAAAAATTGTGATAATGAAGAAGTAGTAACTAAAAGATTTATTGAGTTTTTTGGTGATTTGCCACTTGTTGCCCACAATGCAAAGTTTGATATGTCATTTTTAAATGCTGCAGTTAAAAAGTATGGTTTTAAAACACTTAACAATACAGTTATAGATACACTAGAATTATCTAGGATTATGGATTCATCATATAATAAACATTCTCTATCTGCACTTGTAAAAAGATATAATGTAGAATTTGATGAAGAAGGACACCATAGAGCTGATTATGATGCTAGTGCGACAGCAAAAGTATTTGCTAAAATGATTCAAAAATTATCTAATATGAATATTAGTCGTATTAGTGATATAAAAAGTATAGTAGAAGAAGATGAAATATATAAATTTGGTAAGATATATCATGTAACTTGTTTAGTTAAAAATAAAGAAGGACTTAGAAATTTATTTAAATTAGTGTCTCTTGCAAATACTAAATATTTGCAAAAAACACCTAGAATATTAAGAAGTGAAATCGAAAAACATCGTGAAGGATTGTTAATCGGTAGTTCATGTTCATCAGGTGAAATATTCTCACAAGCAAGAAGTAAAAGTGATGAAGAACTTGCTAATTTAATGGAATTTTATGACTATATTGAGATTCAACCAATAGACGTGTATGATCATTTAGTACAAACTGACGATTTTTTAAATACAGATGAAATTGTTGAAAATGTTAAAAAGATAATAAGAGTTGCTAAAAGTAAAGGTAAATTGGTAGTAGCAACTGGGGACGTGCATCATATTGATCCTGAAGATAAGATATATAGAGAAGTAATAATAAATCAAAAATTACCTAGTGGAGGATTCCATCATTTATATAAACCAGGTAAAATTACAAATATTCCATCATTCCATTTTAGAACCACTAAAGAAATGTTAGATAATTTTTACTTCTTAACACATGAAGAAAGAGAAGAAATAGTAGTAGAAAATCCAAATAAAATTAATGATATGATAGAAGAAGTACAAATAATAAAAGATAAATTATATACACCAAAGATGGATAACAGCAGTGAAGAAGTAAAAGATATGGTATATAAAAAAGCAAGGGAAATATATGGTGATAATTTACCAAAATTAATTGAAGATAGAATACAAAAAGAACTTGAAGGTATAATTGGTGGAGGATATGATGTAATATATTTAATTGCTCAAAAATTAGTTAAGAAAAGTAACGATGATGGTTATATCGTTGGAAGTCGTGGTAGTGTAGGTTCATCGTTTGTTGCAACTATGATGGGAATAACAGAAGTTAATCCTTTACCACCACATTATATTTGTCCAAATTGTAAAAAAAGTATATTTGAAGAAAATGGTGTAGAACTTGGTTCAGTATATTTTAGTGGATATGATTTACCTGATAAAAAATGTGATTGTGGTTATATGTTTAAAAAAGAGGGACACGATATGCCATTTGCTACTTTCCTAGGATTTAATGCAGATAAAGTACCTGATATAGACTTGAATTTTTCTGGTGAATACCAATGGAGAGCACATGATTTTACTAAGGAAATGTTTGGGGATAAGTATGTATATCGTGCTGGTACTATATCTACAGTTGCTGATAGAACTGCTTATGGTTTTGCAAAAGGGTACGCAGAATACAACAATATTGAATTACCTAATGCCGAACTTGAAAGATTAGCTATGGGTTGTACTGGTGTTAAAAGAACGACAGGACAACATCCAGGTGGAATAATTGTAGTTCCAAATTATATGGATATATTTGATTTTTGTCCTTATCAATATCCTGCAGATGATAATAAATCAAGATGGTATACTACACATTTTGATTTCCATGCAATACATGATAACGTATTAAAATTAGATATACTTGGACACGATGATCCAACTGCTCTTAAAATGCTTGGAGATTTAACTGGAATAGATCTTAAAGATATACCATTTGATGATGAGAAAGTATTAAGTTTATTTTCTTCTCCCAATGTATTGGGTGTTACTAAAGAAGAAATAGGTTGTGAAACAGGTACGTTAGGTGTTCCAGAATTTGGTACAAAATTTGTAATTGAAATGCTTAAAGATACAAAACCTAAAACATTTGCTGAATTAGTAAAGATATCTGGTCTTTCACATGGTACAGATGTATGGCTTGGGAATGCTAAAGATCTTATATTGAATAAAGTATGTGAATTTAAAGATGTAATAGGATGTCGTGATGACATAATGGTATATCTTATGTATAATGGTGTTAAACCTATAGATTCATTTAAGATAATGGAATTTGTACGTAAGGGTAAAGCTAGTAGTGAAAAAGATAAATGGGAAGAATATGTAGCGATAATGAAAGATGCAAATATTAGTGAATGGTTCATTGATACTTGTAGTAAGATTAAGTATATGTTCCCTAAGGCTCATGCAACTGCATATGTAATGATGGGATATAGAGTTGCTTGGTTTAAAATATATTATCCTATTGAATATTATGCTACCTATTTTAGTGTAAGAAGTAGTGATTATGATATTGAGACTATGATTTTAGGTTATGATGCTATTAAAGATAAAATATTTGAAATTAATAATAAAGGTATGGAAGCTACAAATAAAGAATCTTCTACTTCTTCAGAACTTGAAATAGCACTTGAAATGTGTGCCCGTGGATTTAAATTTGGTCATATAGATCTATATAAGAGTCATTCTAAAAACTTTATTATAGATGATGATAGAAAAACTTTAATACCACCATTTAGAACTATTGATGGTTTGGGCGATACTGCTGCAAATAATATAGTTTCAGAAAGAGATAAACGTCCATTTTTAAGCATAGAAGATTTACAAATTAGAGCTCATGTATCTCAAACTATAATTGATAGAATGAGAAGTATGGGAATACTTAATAATATGGAAGAATCTAATCAATTGAGTTTATTCTGAGGTGATACGATGAATAGTGAAAAAAGCGTTTAATGATTATGTTAAAAATATGGTAATGGAAAAATAAGAAACAGTTAACAGATGAAGGATCAATACAGGATATAGATAGGAACTGTGAAATATATTACTCTAATGGAACAATTAAAAATTATTATTTAAATAAAAAATTAAATTTAATACACTAAAATGGTTTTTATTTATTAAAAACTATTTTTTTTAATAAAATATCATGAGTATATTCAAAAATAAAAATTTTTAACAACAAATTACTATTATGTTACTTTATTATTTAGGTTAATTAATAGAATTATTTGACACAGACAATTATAAATGATAGAATATATGTGCGGGAAATTTTTATGTGTGGTGGTATATATGTCAAAAAATAATATAAGAAATTTTTCAATTATTGCCCATATTGATCATGGTAAAAGTACAATTGCTGATAGAATACTTGAGAAAACGGGATCTATTGATTCAAGACAAATGAAAGACCAACTACTTGATAATATGGATTTAGAACGCGAACGCGGTATAACAATAAAACTAAATGCTGTAAGATTGAATTATACATATAATAATGAAAATTACATATTAAATTTGATAGATACACCTGGACATGTGGATTTTACCTATGAAGTTTCACGTAGCTTAGCAGCCTGTGAAGGTGCAATATTAATAGTAGATGCTGCACAAGGAATTGAAGCACAAACATTATCTAATTTATATTTAGCGCTTGAAAATGATCTTACAATTATACCAGTAATAAACAAGATTGATCTTCCTAATGCTGATATAGAAAGGGTAAAAAAAGAACTAATTGATACTGTAGGATTTAGTGAAGATGAAATTATTTTAACTAGTGCAAAAACAGGAGTAGGAATAGATGAACTATTAAGTGCAATAGTAAATAAAATTCCAGCACCAAAGGAATCAAAAACAAATAAATTAAAAGCACTCATATTTGATAGCTCGTTTGATTCATACAGGGGTGCTATTATGTATGTTAGAATATTTTCTGGTTCATTAAGAGTAAAAGACAAAATAATGATGATGAATACTTCTAAAGTATATGAAGTAACAGAATTGGGCGTCAATACTCCATTTGAAGAAAAAAAAGATGTACTTGAAGAGGGAACAGTAGGGTATGTATGCGCAAGCATAAAAAGTGTTAGTGATATAAATGTTGGAGATACAATTACACTTTTTGATGAACCTGCAAATGAACCTTTAAAAGGTTATAAAAAAATGAAACCTATGGTATTCTGTGGATTATATCCTGTTGAATCCAATAAATTTGAAGATTTACATGATGCATTAGAAAAATTAAAGTTAAATGATTCATCATTGATTTTTACAAAAGAAACATCTGATGCATTAGGATTTGGTTTTAGATGTGGATTTTTAGGATTATTACACTTAGAAATAATACAAGAAAGATTGAAAAGAGAATTTAATTTGGATATAATTACAACTGCTCCATCTGTAATGTATACAGTTACTCTTACTAGTGGAGAAACTATAGAGATAGATAGTCCTAAAAAATTACCTGAAAAACAAAAGGTTGAATATATTGAAGAACCATATATTAAAACAAATATATTTGTACCATCTGAATATATTGGTGCAGTGATGAAATTATGTCAAGAAAAACGTGGAATATATATAAATATAGACTATATAGATAAAACAAGAGTTAATATACACTATGAGATACCTCTATCTGAGATAGTATATGATTTCTTTGATAAATTAAAATCAAGTACTAAAGGATATGCATCATTTGATTATGAATTAATAGGTAATAAAAAAAGTAACCTAGTTAGAATGGATATACTTCTTAACGGTGAGATAGTAGATGCTCTAAGTCTTATTGTTCATAAAGATTTTGCGTATATTAGAGGGAAAAAAATAGTTGAAAAACTTAAATGTATAATTCCTAGACAAATGTTTGAAGTACCAATACAGTGTTCAATTGGTAATAAGGTAATTGCACGAACAGATATTAAAGCTATGAGAAAAAATGTACTTGCTAAATGTTATGGTGGAGATATAACAAGAAAAAGAAAATTATTAGAGAAACAAAAAGAAGGAAAGAAAAAAATGAAAACTATTGGAAGTGTTGAAATTCCAACAAATGCTTTTTTAGAAATTTTGAAAGTAGGGGATGAATAATGATATATATTAATAATTATAATAAAAAGGTAAATAAATTGCTAACAATACTATCTTATAACTCAGAATTTAATATTAATTTTAATGAAATATGCGCACTATTTAGTATGTCTGAGGATGATTTAATGAAACTGATTAATTCACCTGATACAAAAAAGATTTATGAAAAATCTACAAATCAAATTGATAATATAATTAAAAATAAAGCAGAAAAATTTAGTATTGATAGATATAAAAAAGCAATGGAAAAATATAAAAAAGAACTCATATTACTTGTTAAAATTAATAGATTAATAAAAAGTTCTAAAGATAAAAATTACAAATTTATAAATGAAGATTTATTAAACATAACAAAATATAGAATAAAATATGGAATTAATCGTGAACAAGCAGCTGATATATTTAATATTGGTGAAAGTAGATTACGTAATTACGAATCAAAAATTGCTAATGAAAAATTAAAACAAGAAATAGAATATACAAACGAATATAATAATGGAATAAAATTTAAATAAAAATATATAAGGGGGAATTAAAATGATACATATAGAAAAAAGTAATCAACACTTTAATAAAATGTTAACAATTATTGATTATTATAAAAATTATTCTTTAAATTTTAATGAATTAGCTAGTTTATTTAAATATGATAAAAATGAATTTGAAAAAGTTTTAATTAACTGTAATAATATATTTGATCGTCCAGAATATAATACAAAATATTATAAAGATATTAAAAAAATTAAAATAGAAGCTAATAATATATTAAGGACAAAATATGAGCCAATTTCAAGAAGAAAATATTTTGTTGCATATACTATGTATGAACAAGAAAAACATAAAATAGAAAATATAATTGAATTATTAAAAAATTGTAATCATAACAATCAATTATATGATAATAAAAAGATTGTTGATTTTATAAATGAATATAATATAGATATATATAGAATTTCAAAAACATTTAATATTCCAATTGAAAATTTACAACACTTTAGTAATGCTAAAGTTAAAAGTTTGAGACCATCAAATAATAAATAATATTATTATTTTTAATGAAAATAGTTAATAATTCTATATATATACATATACCATTTTGTAATAGCATATGTTCATATTGTGATTTTTGTAAAATAATTTATGATAAAAAATACGCTAAAAAGTATATTAATACATTAAATAATGAAATTAATATTAAATATAATAATGAAATAGTTAAAACAATTTATATTGGTGGTGGAACACCATCATCACTTGATTATGATGAACTAGAATTATTATTATCAATTTTGAGTAATATAAAAAAAGATAAAAATTATGAATATACTGTAGAAGTTAATCCTGAAAATATGGATATAAATAAAATAAAATTATTTAAAAAATATGGTATTAATAGAGTTAGTATTGGCGTTCAAACTTTTGATGATAAAATTCTTAAAATTCTTAATAGGAATCATACTAAAGAACAAGTTTTAAATTTAATTAATAGTTTAAATAATTTAGGTATTCATAATATAAATATAGATATGATGTTTGCTCTACCTAACCAAAGTATTAAGAGTATTGAAAATGATCTAGATATTATAAGTAAACTTAATATAAAACATATATCATATTATTCATTAATACTTGAAAAACATACTAAAATATATTTAAGCAATTTTAAAGAAATTAGTGAGGACTTAGAATACGAAATGTATAATATAATTTGTGATAGACTAAAAAATTTAGGATATTATCATTATGAAATAAGTAATTTTTCTAAATTTAATTATGAATCTAAGCACAATTTAACTTATTGGAAAAATAATAATTATTATGGATTTGGTCTAGGTGCATGTTCCCATATAGATAATAATATATATGAAAATACAAGAAGTATTACAAAGTATTTAGATGGTAAGTATGTATATAATAAAATTAAACTATCAAAAGAAGATATCTATATAAATGAAATTATGTTAAATTTAAGATTAGTTAATGGAATTAACAAATTAGAATTTGATAAAAAATATAAAAAAGATATATACTTGGTGTATAATTTAAAAGAAGAAATAAAAAAGGGAAGAATAATTGATGATGGTACAAATATATTTATTAATCCTAAATATATTTATGTATCTAATGATATTATTTCTAATATTATGTTGGAAGGTGTAGTTAGTGAATAAAAAAGATTATTTTAAGAAAGAATTAGAATATATTAAAAATGAAAGATTAAGAAAAAGTGCTGAAATGTTAATAGAAATGTTACCAGATTATTTTTTCAAAATACCTGCATCATCAACAGGAAAATATCACCCTAGTTTTTCATTAGGTGATGGAGGTTTGTTACGTCATACTAAGGCAGCAGTAAGAATCGCTAAAGAGTTATTAGATAGTAAAATACTTAATAATTTTAGTGATGATGAAAAAGATTTAATAATTATCGCACTTATAGTTCATGATGGTATAAAAAAAGGAATTGTTGAAGAAAAATGGACAAAATTTGAACATCCACTACTAATCGCAAATTTTATAAAAGAAAATAAAGATAAGTTTGAATTTACTGATGAAGAAATAAATTTACTTTATGAAATGACAAGTTCACATATGGGAGAATTTAACAAAGATTTTAATGGTAATGAAGTATTGCCAATTCCTAAAAGTAAATATTCAAGATTTGTACATATGTGCGATTTATTATCATCTAAAAAATTTCTTGATATACATTTTGTAAATAATGACATAGAAAATTAACAAATATTCAAAAATAAGTCAAAAATACTTGCACATATCAAAAAAATCTGATAATATGAGATTGTAATAGAAATAAGGTAAGCCCTCTCTATAAAGAAATATGTACAAACATATGTTCGATATGGGGGGGTGAATATATATTCTTATAAGCCTTAAGCTTACCTAAATTTTTAGGTAAGCTTTTTTTGAATTATTATTGAAAGGATTGTAGATTAAAATGGAAAAAGAAAATAATAAAAGAAAGATTGGAATACTAATAAGTGCGATAATAATAGTAATATTATTATTAATAGGATTTACTTATACATATTTATCATCACATAATAAAACAGATAGAACAGTACAAGCAGGTACATTGTTAATAGAATATTCAGATGAAGGTATGGAAACAGTAAACTTAAGTAATATACAACCAATATATGATAAAGATATGATGGAAAAAGCAAGTAAAATACCATTTAAAGTAATAAATAAAGGAACGTCTTTAGCTTATGTAGAAATTGATTTGACTGATATAACAATATCAGATGCACTTAAGAGTGCAGATTTTAAATGGACATTATATTCTGGTGATGAGAAAATAAGTGAGGGTAATTTTGTAAATGCAGGTGAAAAAGTACCAATAACAAAAAATCAAGAGATAACATCAAGTAAGAATTATGAACTATATATTTGGATAAGTGAAACAGGTCTAGATCAATCATATATGATGGAAAAAACATTTTCTGCTAAAATAACAATAAACGGACATCAAAATCCAGTATTACTATCCGAAGCAATAAAAGATAATAATTCACCAATTGATACAAAAGAACCAGATTTTAATAAAATAGCTAAAACTGATGAGGGGTTAATTGAAGGCGAGGATACAGATGGTAAAACATACTACTTTAGAGGAGCAGTTGAAGATAACTATGTAAAAATAGATGGGTTAAAGTGGCATGAAACTGAATTAAATATACAACAACCTGGAGAAGATATGTTATTTAGAATAGTACGTATTAATGGAGATGGAACTATTAGAATAATATCTGATGGACCAGTTGCAAACGGTCAAATTTATAATGGTGATGGTAAACCTGAATATGTAGGATATACATATAACAATGGTAAAAAATGTACAAGTGATAATGTATGTGATGGAACAGAAGGTATATCATCGGATATTAAAAAGGCATTGGATAAGTGGTATAATAAATATATGATAAAATATGACAGTTTGATTGCTGTATCAAAATATTGTAATGACACAACAACTACAACTGCTACAAATAATGATATATATTATGGTGCATATAATAGATTAAACAGAAATGACGGTCATGTACCTGAGCCCACATTTATATGTCCAAATACAGATAAAGATTATGGAGGAGAATACAAATTAAAAGTTGGATTATTATCGGCAGATGAAGCAGCATTCGCAGGAGTAGATAGAAAAACCACTAGTGAAAGTTATATATTAAAGATTGTGCATTCCGATAAGTATTACTATATTTATTGGACTGGTTCTCCATCATTATTCGATTATTTTGATCAAGAAATTATGGCATTTTATAATAATTTAGGTAATCCCAGGGATATATCAGATGATGGGGAGGCAGTTGCAGTAATAAACTTAAAAGCTGATATATTATATGAATCTGGTAGTGGAACTAAAAATAATCCATA
>CANRKE010000038.1 GCA_947631135.1 uncultured Bacilli bacterium
TTATTAATAGTTAATAAACCTAGTGGAATGGTAGTGCATCCTGCATGCGGTAATTATAAAGATACGTTAGTAAACGCACTTTTATATCATGTAAATACACTAAGTAATAATTCTAATAGACCAGGTATTGTTCACAGAATAGATAAAGATACTAGTGGACTACTTATGGTTGCTAAAAACGATAGTACGCATGAATATTTATCTAAACTATTAGAAAAGCATGATTTAAATAGAGTATATACAGCATTAGTTTGGGGTGTTATTAAACATGATACCGGACTTATTGATGCACCTATAGGTAGAGATGAAAAAGATAGACAAAAATATACTGTAACAGCAAAAAATAGTAAAGATGCTAAAACTCATTTTAAAGTATTAAAAAGATATAATGATGCAACATTAATTGAGCTTAAATTAGAAACTGGTAGAACACATCAAATAAGAGTTCATATGAATTATATTGGACACCCTGTTGTAAATGATAAAGTGTATGGTAGAAGAAAAATAATTGATGAAAAATTTGGACAAATGTTACATGCTAAAACTATTGGGTTTGTTCATCCTAAGACTAAAAAATATATGGAATTTAGTGTAGACGAACCAAAAGAATTTAAAAACATTGTAAAGATGATTGAATAATATATTAAATTTAATATAATGAATTTACAAGAAAAAAAAATCGTGTTATAATCTAATTATAATTGAAAGGAGAACATGTATGATAGTCGTCGATATGGAAAAAGCATTTAGAATATCGTTAATAATTAATATTATTTTATTTATATTATTTGGAACAATGACTGTTTTATTTATAACGAAGAAAACTGCTTGTCCTAAGAATACAGAAAATCAAAAGTATGGATTAAAAAATATTGTTATAACTGAAGCCAATATACCATTTAAAAACGATCAATATACATATGATGTATATCTAGAAGATACAACTGTCGATAAACTTAATATAAAAGCGACACCATATAATAATGACGCAGAAATAAATATAAGTGGTAATCATGGGCTTGCTGGTGCAAACAAAAAAGTTACAATAACAGTATATGATATAGATAATAAAGAATATGAATATATTATAAATATTAATAAAAAATGTATTACTGAAGATGAATTAAGTGAGGATGTTGTTGAAAATCAAGAAAGCCAAGAAAATAAAGAAAATTCATAAAAAAGTAAAAAAAAGTTGAAAAAATGGCAATATATGTTATAATAATTATTGTTTTAAAAAGGAGGCGTTACAATGAACTTAACAAATATTTTATTAAATAGTGCTGTAATAGATCAAGTATGTGGTGAAAATAGTTCTATGATTCAGGTTTGGCAAGCAGTAAGTGCAGTTATAACTATTTTATGTATAGTAATAGTAGTATTATTAATAGTCATGGGTACAGTAGATATGTTGAAAGCTGTAATGGCTGGTAAAGAAGACGAAATTAAAAAAGCACAATCTACACTTATTAAACGTGTTATAGCTGCAGTAATAGTATTCTTTATACCACTAATAGTTAAACTTGTTTTAGGACTTATTCCAATTAATGGAGCTGATGGTAGCGCAACATTTGGACAATGTATTGATATAGCTACAAAATAGTTATATAATAATAAAGTGAGTTATCACTTTTTTATTTTACAAAAAAATTTATATTTACTTTTAAATAAAATTCTAGTATAATAATCAAAGTGAATAAAAAAGAAAGGAGAATTAAATTGAGTAAAATAAAAATATTTGCTCTCGGAGGATTAAATGAAAATGGTAAAAATATGTATGTAGTAGATGTTGATAATGATATATTTGTATTTGATGCAGGACTTAAATATGCTAATGATATGTTATTTGGTATCGACTATGTATTACCTAATTATGATTATATTAAAGAAAACATAAATAGAGTAAAAGGAATATTTTTAACGCATGGACATAATGAAAATATGGGAGCAGTACCTGATATAGCTAAAGATATACCAGATATAAAAGTTTATGGTACAAAGTTCACTTTATCAGTACTTAAAAGAGAACTTGAAAATTGTGAAGTTAAATTTGATAATATGATTGAGATAAAAGCTCATAAGAAAATAAATTTTGGTAATAATAGTATATTTCCTATAAGTGTAACACATTCAATACCCGATGCAGTTGGATATGTTTTAAACACAAATGATGGGGCTATAGTATATACTGGGGATTTTGTGTTCGACCCAGCTATGATAGGACCATATAAAACCGATATTGGTAAAATTGCATATATTGGAAAACAAGGAGTATTATGTTTACTTGCTGAATCTATGTATGCACAAAAAATTGGACATACTTCACCTAATCATAGAATGAGAAAGACTATTAGAGAAATACTAGTTAAAAATGAAAATAGAATAATATTTAATGTACATTCAGCTCATATATATAATCTACAAGAGTTATTGAGTGAAGTTGAAAATTCTGGTAGAAAGATTGTAATTATGGGTAAAACTTTACAAAATATAATAAAGAGTTCTATAGATTTAAAATATATAAAAGTTAATCCTAAATGTATTGGTGATCTATCAAATATAAATGATAAAGATGTAATTATTTTAGTATCAAACGAAAGAGAGAAAGCATTTAATAATATAAATAGAATGCTTAATGGATATGATAAATATATTACTATTAAAGATACTGATGTAATAGTATTTGCAGAACCAATAAGTGATTCGATAGAAAGAACAGCAGTTAAAACAGCAGATAAAATTGCTAAGTTAGGAGCAAAAGTAATCATGTTTTCTAAAAAAGATCAATTATTACATCATGCTTCAAGTGAAGATTTAATGTTAATGATAAATTTATTGAATCCTAAATATTATTTTCCAGTAAAAGGTGAATATCAACATCAAGTTGCAAATGCAACATTAGCTAATGAAATAGGTATACCAAATGAAAATATATTACTTAAACAAAATGGAGATGTAGTAATATTTCAAGATGGGAAATTGTTAGAATGTTATGATAAAGTTAAAACTGAAGATATATTAATAGATGGTAATGCAACACAAGATATTGGAGAAGCTGTTATAAAAGATAGAGAAATACTAAGTGAAAATGGTATAGTAATTATTTCTGCAATACTTGATAAAAATACTAAGAAATTGATTACGAGACCTGATGTTATTACTAGAGGTTTTGTATATAATAAAGATAGTAAGGATCTAATTAATGAAATAAAAAAACAAAGTATTGAATTAATAGAAAAAAATATTGATAATCCAAAATATGTAGAATATAATAAACTTAAAAATGTATTGAGAGAAAATATTGGAAAATATCTATATAATGAAACTGAATGTAAACCTATGATAATAACAGTATTTCAAGAAATAGATATGAAGAAAAAATAAATATATAATTTATAAATATAAACATAAAATAATAATGGTGAGAATGTGAAAAAAATAAGTATTCACTATACAACATTATTATTTTTATTTTTATCATTAATAGCTGGGATGTTTAAAGATATGTTAATACTTTATAGTATAATAATAATTCATGAGATAGGTCATATAATTCCATCTATTATATTTAAATATAAAATTAAAAAAATAAATATTTATCCATATGGAGGTATGATTGAATATAATGAAGATATAAATAGACCATTAATAGAAGATTTTATAATATCTATAAGTGGGATAATTATGCAAAGTTTATATTACTTTTTTATTTGTTTTTTATATTCTAATTATATTATTCGTGAATATACTTTTGTAATATTTTGTAATTATCATTTCTCCATATTAATATTTAATATGCTTCCTATATATCCACTTGATGGCTCTAAAATAGCAAATATTATATTTAATAAATTTTTTCCATATAAATTATCACATATGATATCTATTTTATTATCAATTATTATATTAATAGTAATGTTAATATATAATAATACTATAAATTTTTATTTAATTAGTGCATTATTGATTCATAGAATATATATTGAATATAAAAATCATAAATTATTATTTAATAAATTTTTATTAGAAAGATATATTAATACATATAAATTTAATAAACATAAATATATTAATAATTATAAATTTAATAAGATGTACAGAGATTATAATCATACATTTATAGTAGGTAATAAAAAAATTAGTGAAAAAAATGCATTAAAATTCAAATATAAAATTGACTTATAACCATTATTATGATAAAATTATAGACGTTTGTAGGCCTCTGTCTACAACCGCACAAAAAAGGTTTAAAACTTATTGTAGTACCTTAATGGCGAGTCTTAGTAAATAAAGGAGGTATAGTAATGAAAGCAATTATTTTAACAGGAGGGAAACAATATCAAGTAACTGAAGGAGATGTTATCTTTGTTGAAAAGATAGATGCAGATGTTGATAAAGATGTTGTTTTTGACAAAGTATTGATGGTTGATGGTAAAATTGGTACACCATATGTAAGTGGAGCTAAGGTTAGTGCGAAAGTACTAAAACAAGGTAAAGACAAAAAAATCTTGGTATATAAATATAGACCAAAGAAAAAATACCGTAGAACTCAAGGACATAGACAACCATATACTAAACTAACTATTACTAAAATAGAAGCATAATTATGATTAAAGTAAATATTAAGAAAAAGGGAAATGATATTTCTAAAATAACAATTAAAGGACATGCTGAATATGATGAAAAAGGAAAAGATATTGTTTGTGCATCAGTAAGTAGTATAGTTATTACTAGTGTAAATGCAATGATAAGAGTTAATGAAAAATCTATTAAGTATAAAGACTTAGATGGTTATATAGAAATATCAGTAAATAAATGTGATGATATTATATATAAATTACTTTATAATATGATTGATTTATTGAAAGAATTAGAAAGTGATTACAGTAATTATATTGAAATTAGGGAGGTGTAATAGATATGTTAATGAAATTAAATATCCAATTATTTGCACATAAAAAAGGTAAAGGTTCATCTTCAAATGGACGTGATAGTGCTGGTAGAAGATTAGGTGCTAAAGCAAGTGATGGACAATTTGTTACCGCTGGTAGCATTATCTATCGTCAAAGAGGATCACAAATTTATCCAGCAATAAATGTTGGAATGGGTAAGGATTATACATTATTTTCTAAAATAGATGGTTATGTAAAATATGAACGTAAAGGACGTAATGGTAAACAAGTTAGTGTATATGAAGTTAGACAATAATTTTTAAAACGTATTATAAAAAGCTTAATGGGCTTTTTTTATTTTACACAAATTTAAAAAATAATTTTTATTTTGAAAAAAATATTGTAATTTTATTTATAACATGATAGTATTATTATTATAGTAGGAGGAATAAAAATATGGATAATATTATGAACTTTTTATTTGATAATTATATTTGGGTAATAGGTATAGGAGTACTTATAATTATTATTTTAATTGGATTTATTGTTGATAGTAAAAGAAAACAAAAGAAAATAGAAGCATTGAATAATGAGAGTGATACAGAAACTGCAACGAATATTAATACTATTCAAAATCAAAGCATTAGTACACAACCTAATGATACTACTCAAAATGAAAGTGTTAATACACAACCTAATGATACAATTAATACACAACAACAGGTATCTGATGCTAACTCAAATCCAACAATTAATAGTGAAATAAATAATTCTAGTCTTGATAATGAAAATATAAGTAATGCTATTCCTGATAGTAGCTTAGGAAATGTTAATGATAATACAAATATAGAAACACAAAATATTGATTCTGTAAACAATATGGCAAATAGTTCATTACCTAATAATTTTATGGAAACAAATAATGTTAATAATGAAAATGTTATATCAACACCTTCAGCTATACCAACAGAATCAGTTGCACCAGTAGATTCAAATGAAAATACAAATTCTATGTCAATCGAAAATGTAAATAGTAGTTCATTACCTAATAACACAATTGAATCAACAAGTCAAAATATTAATGTTGTAAATAGTGTGATACCAGATAGTACAATACCAACAGATACAGTAGAAAATATAAATACGGATTCAAACATTGAACCTGCAAAAGCGAAAGATGTATTTGAAAATGTAAGTGAACCAGTTGAAATATCTAATAATATAACACCAAATAATGTTGTAGATGTATCTATTCCAACAGAAAATTTAGTAGAATCTAACAATAGTAATGTTGATAGTGCAGTCGAATCATTGTCAAATGAAACTATTGAAAATGTTCCAGTTAGTCAAGTGCAATCTGATACACAATCTGTTGACGAAATTGTTGAAGAAATTCCATCAGTTGACAACATATCTAATTAATAATTAATTATGTTTATTTAATCTTGTTTCATATTAATTATATTGGAACAAGGTTTTTTGTTTTTTTACACTATACATTTATTTTCATTTTTTTTCATTTTTTTATTTAAAAAGTCAATATTTTTTGATATAATCATAATATGATAAGAAGGGATGTGTTAAAGTGACATTAACAACAGTGCTTAATTTGCTTAGAAAACTATTAGACGTATCAATAGTTTGGATGATATTCTATTATATATTAAAAAGAATTAGAACAAATGTAAAAATGATTCTTATATTTAAAGGTATTTTATTTATTATAGTAATAAAAATAATGAGTGATTTACTAAGTTTAACAACGGTTGGTTTATTACTTGAATATATTATACAATGGGGACCAATTGCTCTGATTATTGTATTTCAACCAGAAATTAGAATGGTACTTGAGCATTTAGGGAAAACACAATTATTGGGTAGGCATAAAGTATTAACCGTTGATCAAAGAGAAAAGTTAGTATATGAAATTATACAAGCTTGTGATTATATGAAAAAAGCAAGAATAGGTGCATTAATAGTTTTAGAAAGAGATATATCTTTGCAAGACTATATTGCAAAATCTAAAAAATTATATGCTGATATAACAAGTGATTTATTGATTGCGATATTTTTTCCCAACAATCCATTACATGATGGTGGAACAATAATACAAGGAGATCAAATAACTAGTGCAGGTGCAGTATTCCCTGTAAGCACTGATACAAATATAAGTAAGCAGTTAGGAACAAGGCATAGAGCTGCCTTAGGAATAAGCTCTGAAACAGATTGTATAGCAATTGTTGTATCTGAAGAAACAGGTAGACTTTCAATAGCTATAAATAACCAACTTCATTATAACTTGACTAATGAAAGTGCAAGAATGATGTTATTAGATGAATTAAGACCTAAGAAAGAAATGGTGATTGACGATGACGAAAAAGAAGAAGAAGAAAATTTAGATGAAGAAATTGTTTAAAAAGATATTTAGCTCTATATGGAGTGTTATTGATAAAATAATCGTCACACCAATCACAAAATTAATAATGAAGATAAGCGAATCTGTTGATAAAAATGGAAAATATATTGAAAAATGGTTAACTAGAAAAAATACATTGATATTTATATCATTATTTATTGCGTTAATTGTATTCTTTATGGTAGATAATAAAACAATAGAATTATCTGAAACAAGTGCAGAAGTAATTTATAATCAACCAATTACATATATATACAATAAAGAATCATACGTTGTTGAAGGTTTACCAAAAACAGCCGATATAACGTTAATAGGTAGAAGTTCTGATCTTTATTTAGCACGTCAACTATCAACTCATGATATTACTTTGGATTTATCAGATTTAAAACCTGGTACACATAGAGTTAGTTTAAAATATAAAGAATCATTATCATCTATTGATTATAAACTAGATCCAAGTGTAGCAACAGTAATAATATATCCTAAGAAATCATTAAGTAAAAATGTTACAGTTGATATATTAAATGAAGATAAATTAGATGAAAAATTAACAGTACAAAATATTGAATTAAATAAAGAAGAAGTAATAGTTAAGGGTGCTGAACATGTACTTAGTAAAGTTGCTAATGTAAAAGCACTATTAGATGTTAACAATTTAGCAAATACTAGTGAGGGTAATGTTGAAGTTAAAGATATACCACTTAAAGCATATGATGAAGAAGGTAATATAGTTGATGTTGAACTTGTCCCATCTAAAGTATCAGCAAATGTAGAAATTGCATCACCTCATAAGGAAGTATCAGTAAGAATTATTCCTAAAGGAAATGTAATATTTGGTAAATCTATTGAAAATATTTCATCTGATATAACTAAGGTTACAATATATGGTGATGAAACATTGTTAGATACAATAACTTATATACCAGTTGAAATAGATGTTGAAGGACTAAAAGAAAATAAAGAGTTTACTGAAACTATTAAAAAACCAAATGGAGTACGTTCTATATCTGATGCTAAAATAAATATAAATGTTACACTTGGTGATGAAGTATCTAAAGAAATCTCTAATGTTAGAATAAATCCAATTAACTTAGCTAATGGATTAGTTGTTAATGCAGCAAGTCAAGAAGATATCACAATACCAGTAATAATTAAGGGTGTATCTAGTGTTCTTGATGAGGTTGATGCATCGTCAATAAATGCTACTATTGATCTTAACGGATTAGGTATTGGTGAACATGAAGTAGAAGTTAAGGTAACAGGTAATGATCTGAGAGTTAAATATGCACCAAAAACAACAAAAGTTAAAGTAAATATTTTGCAACCATAAATTAAAAATATAATAAAAAGGTAGACCCTCCTCATAAAAAATATGTACAAATATTTGTTTGATATGATGGGCTATGCCTCATAAAATGTAATAAATCAAAAAATATCATAGTGTTAAAAGTTATGATATTTTTTATAATATAATTCTATATTTAATAAATTTTTATTGTATTATAGACAAATCATAAAAAATTTATTATAATATATTTGCCATGAAAAAAAGTATAAAAAAGAAAGGAGTTAAAATGAAATTATTTAATAACAACGAAGATAATCAAGATGTAAAAGTAGTAGCTTTAGGTGGACTAGGTGAAGTCGGTAAAAATATGTATGTAATAATGTATAGTAGTGAATTAGTAATAATTGATTGTGGTGTCATGTTCCCAGAATCAGAGTTATTAGGAATTGATTATGTTATACCTGATTATACATTTTTAAAAAAGAATCAAGAAAAAATAAAAGCTTTAATAATAACACATGGTCATGAGGATCATATAGGAAGTATACCATTTTTACTTCAAAGTATAAATATACCGACAATATATGCACCTAATCAAGCAGTCCCACTAATTAGGAAAAAATTAGAGGAAAGAAAAATTCCATTTAGAGGGTTGGTAAGTTATACTGAGAAAACTAAGATTAGAACCAAATTTTTTAACATTGAATTTTTTGCAACAAATCACTCTATACCAGATTCACATGGTGTTGTTGTTGATACACCAAACGGAGCTATTGTTGAAACTGGTGATTTTAAATTTGATATGACACCAATAGGTCCATTTGCTAATATTCATAAGATGGCACATATTGGTTCAAAGGGTGTTAAACTTCTAATGAGTGATAGTACAAATGCTTTATCAGAAGGTTTTAGTTTAAGTGAAAGTAAAGTCGATGAAACTTTAAGTGAAATATTTGATAAAGAAAAAAATAGTAGAATAATATTAGCTACTTTTGCATCTAATATATATAGATTAAAACATATTGTAGAAACGTGTAGAAAAAATAATAGAAAAATTGCTTTATTTGGTAGGAGTATGGAAACTAGTATAGAAATAGCAATTGAAGGTGGTTACATAAAAGATAAATCTATATTTGTAACACCAGAACAAGCTAAAAAACTTCCACCAAACAAAATAACTTTATTATGTACTGGTAGTCAAGGAGAAGCACTTGCTGCTTTATCTAGAATAGCAAATGGAAGTCATAAATTAATAAAATTACTTCCTACAGATGTAGTAATATTCTCATCAAGTCCTATTCCTGGTAACGGATTATCAGTATCAAGAGTTATAAATAAATTATATTTACAAGGGGTAAAAGTTTATAATAATTCAAATTATGAAGAAGTTCATGCTTCTGGACATGCTAAAGAAGAAGAGTTAAAGTTAATGTTAAGGTTAATAAAACCAAAATATTTTATGCCTGTTCATGGTGAATTTAGAATGTTAAGAAGACATGCAGATATAGCTATTGAACTTGGAATGCCAAGAGAAAATACTTTTGTAATGGAAAATGGTGATATATTATCTATTACTAAAGATAAAGCATTCGTAAGTGGTAAGACAATTGCTCAAGATATATATGTAGATGGTAATAGAATAGGAGATATAGGTAATTTAGTTATAAAAGATAGAAAGATTATGTCTAGTGATGGAATACTTGTTATTTTAGCAATTATCGATTCATCATCAAAGAGTTTAATTAATAAACCTATAGTTACAACAAGAGGATTTGTTTTAGTAAATGAAAATGCAGATTTAATTAAAAAGATAGAAGAAAATGCAAATAATATTATTATTAATAATTTAAAAGATAAGATTTATAACTATAATGATATTAAATATGCATTAGTAAGTGGAATATCATCATTTATTAAAGATGAAACTGGAAGAAATCCTATTATTATACCGATGCTTACAGATATAAAAGATACTATTAAAACAACTATAAAATAAGAAAAATGATTCTTATTTTTTCTTTACAACTTCATATATATAATGTATAATAATTTATGTTGAAAAGGATGTATGATTATGATAGATTTAACAGGTTTTAATGATAAACAAAAAGAAGCAGTATTATATAATGATGGTCCACTTTTAATACTTGCAGGTGCAGGAAGTGGTAAAACTAGAGTATTAACTACTAAGGTAGCAAAATTAATAGATGATGGGGTAGATGCATCTGAAATATTAGCTATAACGTTTACTAATAAAGCAAGTAAAGAAATGAAAGAGAGAATTACAAAATTAGTAGGTCATGAAGCTTTCTATATACAAATTTCAACTTTTCATTCATTTGGATTAAAAATACTTAAAGATAATTGTAATTTACTTGGATATGAAAAAAACTTTACAATACTAGATACAGATGATACAATTTCCGTAATAAAGAAATTAATGAAAGAAGAAAATATAGATCCTAAAATGATAAGTGCGAAATATATTAAAAATTCAATAAGTGGAGCAAAGAATGAACTTATAAATGAAGATGAATATATAAAATATGCTAATAGTGATAATGAACTAATAGTAGAAAAAATATATAAGAAATATCAAAGACGTTTAAAACAAAATAATTCTGTTGATTTTGATGATTTACTTGTTTTACCTATTAAACTATTTGTTGAATATCCTAAGATTTTACAATTATATCAAGAAAGATATAAATATATATTAATAGATGAATATCAAGATACTAATGAAGCTCAATATATTCTTACTAAAATGATAAGTGCGAAATATAAAAATATCTGTGTTGTTGGAGATAATGATCAAAGTATTTACTCTTTTAGAGGAGCTAATTATAAAAATATTTTAAATTTTGAAAAAGATTATGAAAATGCTAAAGTAGTTATGCTTGAACAAAACTACAGATCTACAAAAATGATATTAAATTCAGCTAATAGTGTAATTAAAAATAATAAAAATCGTAAAGAAAAAAAACTATGGTGTGAAAATAATGAAGGGGATAAAATCAAATATTATAGAGCAGATGATGAAAAAGATGAAGCTTTATATATAGTAGAAAAAATTAAAGAATTAATTAATAATGGTGAAAGTGAAAATGAAATAGCAGTTATATATAGAACTAATGCACAATCGAGAGCATTAGAAGAAGAATTTTTAAAAAGTAATATTAATTATAAGATAATAGGTAGTTATTATTTCTATAATAGAAAAGAAATAAAAGATTTAATATCATATTTAAAATTAATTTATAATGAAAATGATGATGTTAGTTTAATGAGAGTAATAAATGTTCCAAAAAGGGGAATAGGTGCAAAATCAATATCTAATTTAAGTGAAAAAGCGATTAGAGAAAATACTAGTATGTATAAAGCTATTAGTGGAAATAAAGAATATATATTCAAGAGTATTATTGAAAAAATTAAAAAAGATAGTGAAGATAAAACTCTTACTGAACTTATTGATATAGTATTAGAATATACTGGTATGA
>CANRKE010000039.1 GCA_947631135.1 uncultured Bacilli bacterium
GTTTTGTAAAAAAATTTCAAGTTTTTCTTGGAATTTTTTTGTGATTAGGTTGCGGACATGGTCCGCGGTATGTTATACTCATCACAGTCTGTTCCATCACATACATTAGTATCCGTGAAATTAATAAATCCATATCCATAGTAATTATCCCATCCAGGATCACCCAAATCTTCTGCATATCTTCTTAGTATTGATACAACATCTTTAAGAGTAATATTATTATTTAAACTTTTTAAAATTGCTGCTGAACTAACAACATGTGGTGTTGCCATAGATGTACCGCTCATTTTTCCATTTATACTTAATATATCAACTCCAGGAGCTGCAAACATTATTGTGTCCCCATAATTCGAAAATTCTGCTTTTTGCTTATTAGAATCTACTGCTGCTACAGATATCGTATTGTTTGAAGCCGCTGGATAAGATTTTTCAGAAGTATTATCATTTCCTGCTGCAGCTACACAAGTAATATTCTCATTATTTGCAGAATCTATCGCTTGATAAAGAGAAGCAGAATAATAGGAACTACCAAAACTCATATTTGCTACATCAGCTTTTTTTCCATATGTAATATAATTTATGCCAGTTAATATATCTGTAGTGTACATTGATTTAGTTTGTGAGACCTTAATTGGTAAAATTTTAACATTATTAGGAGTATTTTCAGCAATAGTTCCAGCAATATGTGTTCCGTGACCATTTGTATCTGTCATAGGATCTTCAGGATTTAATACACTATAGTAACCAGCTAATCTTCCTGGGTAATTTTGATTAAAAAGATCAACATTTAATCCTGTATCTATAATTGCAACTGTAACATCATTTAATTCTTTATCTTCAAGTTTTTCTAATAAAGAGTCGATTCCCATCGCTTCTACTCCCCATGAATTATAACTATATGCAACAACAGAATCATCAGATATTTCATATTTAATATTATTATCAATTTTAATTGAAGGATTATTAATAGTAAATTGTTCATGAGCTTTATCCATTTCTTCCTTTGAATTATATTGAATAAAATATTGATTATTAGGTGCTTCTATTACCTTTTTTGCACCATATGTTTTTTTTAACTTTTCTTTAGAAGTTACAATTAATATATTATCTTTATCATCCTCTTTAATTTCAGATATTTCTTTGAAATAATCGTTCATAAATTTTTCGGATAATTCTGAAATATTAATTAAAGTATCGGTATTTGAATAAACTACATTCCTACCAATATTATATCTATTCTTAATAAAAGAATAACTACATATTGAAACAATTGCAAATATTATTAAAACTAAACAAAAAAATTTCTTATTCCTACTCATACAACTACTCCTCCACATAGGATTTAACCTATAATAACATTTAAAAATCCTACCTAAAATTTAGGTAAGATTAAGGTTTAAAAAGTTTACAATAAGTTAGTTAATATAGACTCCCCTCGAAGCAAACATCTGTTCGTAAGATGTTTCAACGAAGAGGACTTACCCTATTTCTATTACACTCCCATATTATCAAAAATTGAGTAATAATGCAATAGTTTTGTTGCTATTTTATCATTTAACTTTATCACTATATTCTTGATATACTGAATAATAATATTTTTCTAATCCTTTTTTAAATGGACCTTTATGTTTTTTATATGTTTCAATTAAATTAGATAATTCAAAAAATGTAATCTTATCTATATCTTTACTATAGTGCATTATTTTTTTATGATATTTATACTCATCTCTATCAAGTATTCTAAAAGCTCCATCAGGAAAAATTCTTAAATCCAAATCATAATCTATATATTTAATACAATTTTCATCAATTATAAAAGGTGAAGCAATATTACAATAGTAATAAATACCCCTTTCTTTTATTTGGCAAACTACATTATACCATTTATCTTTATAAAAATACAATATAGCAGGTTCCTTAGTTTTCCAAGTTCTACCATCACTTTCAGTAACATTAGTTTTACAATTACCACATACTATATAATCATCTTTTATATCTAAAACAACAGCTTCATCCCAAATTCTATGTAATTTACCATCATGTTTATAGCTATGTATTTCAAGTTTTTGACCTATTTTTATACTATCTATATTGTCCATACTATTCCCCGTTTCTAATACATATATATTATAAACTTTTCTATGTTACTTTTCAAGTTCTTTCTTAAGAAATTGTCCCGTATAACTATCAGAAACATTAGCAACTTCTTCTGGAGTACCCTTAGCTATTACATATCCACCTAGATCTCCACCCTCATGACCTAGATCAATTATATAATCTGCAACTTTAATAACATCTAGATTATGTTCAATAACAAGAACAGTATCACCGTTATTCACAATTCTGTTTAAAATTGAAAGTAATTTTTTTATATCATGTGTATGAAGTCCAGTTGTAGGTTCATCAAGTATGAATAGTGATTTACCTGTAGGTATTTTTTGTAATTCTTTAGCAAGCTTAACACGTGCAGCTTCACCACCTGATAATGTTGGCGCACTTTGTCCTAATTTGATGTAAGATAATCCAACATCTGCTAAAACTTGTAATTTATGTTTTATTTTTTGATGGTTACTAAAAAATTCTAAGGCTTCCTCAACTCTCATTTCAAGTATATCATATATATTTTTATTTCTATATTTAATCTTTAATGTTTCAGTATTATATCTAGTTCCTTTACATACTTCACATGGAACATATACATCTGGTAAAAAATGCATTTCAATTTTCTTAACACCATCACCACGACATGCTTCACACCTACCACCTTTTACATTAAATGAAAATCTACTCTTATCATATCCATACATTTTTGCTTCTTTAGTATTTGTAAATACATCTCTAATATCATCAAATACTCCTGTATATGTAGCAGGGTTACTTCTAGGAGTTCTACCTATTGGTGCTTGTGAAATATCAATTACTTTATCTATATTATCTATTCCCTTTATTTTTTTATGTTTACCTGGTTTTTCTTTAATAGAATATAATGAATTGTGTAAAGAATTATAAAGTATTTTATTAACTAAAGTTGATTTACCACTACCACTTACCCCAGTTACACATGTAAATGTACCAAGTGGTATTTTTACATCAATATTTTTTAAATTGTTTTCACATGCGCCAATAATTTCTATATATTTCTTATTACCTTTTCTTCTTGTTTTAGGTACTTCAATCTTTTCTTTTCCTGATAAATATCTTCCAGTAATACTATCTTCATTTCTCATAACTTCTTCTGGAGTACCAGCAGCAACAACTCTACCACCACTTCTACCTGCACCAGGTCCAATATCAACTAAGTAATCTGCACTAAGCATAGTATCAGAATCATGTTCAACAACAATTAATGTATTACCTAAATCTCTCATTTCAAGCATTGAATTAATAAGCTTTTCATTATCCCTTTGATGTAATCCTATACTAGGTTCATCAAGTACATATAAAACTCCAGTTAATTTAGATCCAACTTGTGTTGCTAACCTTATTCTTTGTGCTTCACCACCTGATAATGTTCCTGCACTTCTATTTAAAGTTAAATAATCTAATCCAACATTTGATAAAAATTTAAGCCTATTAGATATTTCTTCAACTACTAATTTTGCAATTTCAGTTTGTTCTTTATTAAGTTTAAGTTTAGAAAACCATTCTAATAAATCTTTAATACTCATCTTAGTTAATTCATAAATATTTTTATTTTTTATATATATGGATAATACTTTATCATCTAATCTAGCACCTTTACATGTTGGACATTCAGTTTCTATCATATAACCTTCTATCCATTCTCTTATCCAAGTAGAAGATGTTTCCATATATCTTCTCTTTAAATTTGTAAGTATTCCCTCATAATAATCATTACTATTAAATACATTACCATTCTTTGATTCAAAATGAATTTTTATAATATCTGGACTACCATACAAAATAATTTGTCTTTCTCTTTTTGTAAGTTTACTGTAAGGTTTATCCATATCAATTTTATAATGTTTACAACAACATTCAAGTTTTTTATAATACATTCCATCTTTATCATCTGACAATGTTTTAATTGCTCCATTACTAATACTTAAACTTTTATCAGGTATAACTAAATCTTCATCAACTTCTAATTTTATACCTAAACCTTTACAATCATGACAAGCACCATATGGTGCATTAAAAGAAAATAATCTAGGAGATAATTCATCTAATGAATAATTACATTTAGGACATGCAAATTGTTCACTCATCAATATTTCATCTATACCATTTACCTCAATTAAAACTTTGCCCTTTGCTAACTTAGTAGATGTTTCAATAGCCTCATATAATCTACTTCTAATACCTTCTTTTATTATTAATCTATCGATTATTACTTCAATAGTATCTTTTTTATTTTTTTCAAGTTCTATATCTTCACTAAGATCTCTTATTTCTCTATTAACTCTAACTCTAGAATAACCATCTTTTAATAATCTATCAAATAAATCTTTATGTGTACCTTTCTCTCCACTTACTATTGGACTCATTACTACAATTTTTGTACCATCTTCATATGCTAATATTTTATTTACCATTTCGTCTATACTTTGACGTGTTATGGGTTCATGATGATATGGACAGTAAGGTATACCAATTCTAGCATACAATAGTCTAAGATAATCATAAATTTCTGTAACTGTTGCAACTGTACTTCTTGGGTTTTTATTAGTAGTTTTTTGATCTATACTGATTGCTGGTGATAACCCCTCAATACTATCTACATCAGGTTTATCTGATCCACCTAAAAATTGCCTTGCATATGCAGATAAACTTTCAACATATCTTCTTTCACCCTCTGCATATATTGTATCAAAGGCTAAAGATGATTTACCACTACCACTTACTCCAGTCATAACTATAAGTTTATTTTTAGGTAATTCAAGATCTATATTTTTTAAATTATTTTCACGTGCTCCTCTTATTATAATCTTATCCATATATTACTTCTCCTCTTTTTCTTAGCTATTATACCATTAATGAGTTTTTATGTAAATTTAAAAATTTAAAATTTTGTATATTTTTATCAATAAATATTTACTTGTTAGTTCAATTTATTCTGTTAATCAATTAATAAAAAAGAATTGGCAATCAGTACAATTTTTTAATTGACTATTTGTCCAATTATATTTTATCATTTAGAACAATTTATTTATTATGCATATTTATTTTTTCAAATTTATTTTTGTTTTTATAATAATTGTGTATACCTTTTGAACAACTATAAAGTATCTCTATTGCTAGAATCTGATCTTTTATATCCCCTTTTTTACATTCGCCATTTAAAAATTTATTTAGAAACTGTTCTCTTGCTAATTCATTATATCCAAAAATATTTTCTTTTTCAACATCAGAATATAATTCTCCCAATTTTATTTTCTCAAATGGTTTGCCACCTATTATATCTATATTTCTATAAATATCAATATCAAAATGTTCTAATCCTCCAATTTGTTCTTCAATAGAATTATCATTTATTCTATCACTAATTTCTTTTGATTGATAACTATGAACTTGAATATTTAATAATGTACCTACCTGTATATTTATTCGTTCATGTCTTATTCTACCATTTTTTTTATAATAATCTCTTGATTCAATCCAACCTCTGCGCGAAAATCCATAATGTAATAAATTCAAATTAGCATGAGTTATTATTTTATTATTCGAATTGAAAAAATCAATCATACCATAAAAATTTTTTTCTCCAAAATTTTTAAATTTTGGTGATTTATTTGTATAATAATATTGAGGAATTTTTTGATTTTTAAAAATTCTTTTATAATCATCTATATTAAATACTGCTAATTCATCATTCGGATTAAAACAACTTAAACTCATTTTTGCTGTTTTAATTTTTTTACTTGATGGTAATTGATTATTAATTTTAACTAAATCACTCAAAAGATCAATAAAATGATATCCACTATGAAACAATTTGCCATACCCATATTTGTAAGGGTGATTTTCTTTTAACAAATCGTGTGGCATTTCCCAATTTCCGTCACAATGATAAATATCTATATAAGTAATTGGGACTTTATACTCTTTTACAATTTTATTTAATAAATCTTTTATATATTCATAACCTTTATGATATTGTCGTTGACACATAACTTTACACATAAAATTGGATTTTTTAGATAATTTCAAAATATTATAATATTGTTTTCTTACTTTATTTATGCTTCTTATGGATGTCATATTCTTTACAACTGTAATAGGTTTATCTGTTAAAACATTAATATTATTTTTTAAAGCAAATTCTATATACATATTATGAGCCTTAGGCTCTGTTGAGATTATCATATGAGTTATTTTGCATTTTTTGCATAAATATAATAAATTATTTGAAAGTTTTTTCGGCAAATGTTCAAAATCTTTATATTTATCTTCAATAGAAAAATATTGTGTATTTTTAAAACCATTATCGTTTAAAAAATTTAACATATTTTCTTCTTGTGATTTTAAATCCACCAACATTGCTAAATTTACTTTATATTTTTTAAAATAATTGATGTAAATTCGTTTTGCATGAGGTCCAAGTCCCACCAATATTATATTTACTTTCATAAAATTATAATTCCTTTCATATTACCTTTTGTTTTAATAGAATATCTTGTTATTGATTTCTCTCAACATAATCCTATAATTATATTATCAATATGAAATACAATAAAATATTTAATAAAAATATTTGTTTTTGATATTTTAAAATATTAAATTAATCATTTTTGTTATTTTTATTAATATAAGTATAAGTACATTTATTAAATATAATTATTTATCTGTTATAAATATTTTCACTTTTTATTATTTGCTTTTTTAAAGTTTTGTGCTTTATCGTATTAATATCGTTAAAAACATCACAAATTTGTTTTTCATATAAAATTTCAAGTTCATGTAAAGCTCTTGTGCTAGCGACATACAATAAATTCATATCTATCTTAGATTCTTTCGAATAAATATTATTTGAAGCATTATTTATAATAACAGCATCAAACTCTAAACCTTTAGATAATTCACTTGTTAAAACAACCACATTTTCATTATATTTAGTTTGTTTGCCTGTTATATGTATTACATTTATATTACTTTTTTTCAATGAATTATAGACATTTAACGATTCTTTTTCAGTTTTACAAATTATAGCAATAGTTTTATAGCCTTTTTTTATTAACTCATTTATTCTATTGATTTTATATTCATTATTTTTTGAGTTTTCTGAAAATTTTACACTACATCCATGTCTTATTACCGGATTAGCTATATCCATGTTCATTTGATAAAGTATCTTATTAGCATTATTTGTTATTTCTGTAGTAGTTCTATAACTTTTATTCAATTTTATTATTTCACAATTTCCATCGAAAATATTTGATATAACACTTTCCCAATCATTTATACTTCTATATGAATGTATTGATTGTGCTAAATCACCATATATTGAAAATGTACAATCAGAAAACAAATTCTTTAATATATCAAAATGAAAAAACCCATAATCTTGTGCTTCATCTATTATAATATGTTTATAATCAAATTTTTTATTATATAAAATATAATTTATATACAACAAAGCTGGTAAATCACTAAATGAAACTTTCTTTTTCTTTAAGTATAGTATAGTATTTTTTTGAAGTTTTTCTATTTCTGAATCTGTTAAGTAATCACTATAATCTTTTATATTTTCGATAAATAATTTATAAATATCGGTAATTTTTAATTTAAGTTTTTTAAAATAATCTCGCAATATATTTATTCCGTTATTTTTAACTAAATTTTTTAATTTTGTACTTTTTTCTATCGCTTCTTGTCTAATAGGATTTCCTATTGGTAAAGATATATATATTTTTCGATATTTTTCATTCAAAGTATCATATATATTATCGATATTTTCTTTAAAATAATTAACAAAATAATTGTATGCTTTTTCAAAGCTTGGTTTTGAATTTGATGTTGAAAATAATATTTTTTTTATTATTTCTGCACTAAATATTGTTTCACCATCCAAAATAAAATCATTAGGCACAATAAAATTTTCAATATAGTTATATATAAATTTTTTTAATGCTTTTTTATACTCAAGCGATGTCTTAAATGCATGAATATTTTTTAATGATACACTATCCTTACTATTAAATATATCACTTTCATTTATTATGGTTAATTTTTCACCTATTAAATCATTTGTTAATTCAATAAATGTTTTTTGATTTACTGGTTCGGTATCTAATTCAGGTAAAATAGATGAAATATATTCCAAAAAGCAATTGTTTGGACCTAATATCATAAACTGATTTGATTTTATTTTATCTTTTAAATTATAGATTAGATACGCAACTCTATGTAATGCAACAGAAGTTTTTCCAGAACCTGCAACACCTTGAACAATTATATTGCTAGAAAATGGTTTTCTTATTATACGATTTTGTTCTTTTTGTATAGAAGATATTATTGTTTTCATTTTGGTACCAGCATTGACTTTTAAATAAGGATATAATAATTCATCTGTACTAACAATATTTGTATCAAATACATCAATTAATTTACCATCTTTTATAATAATTTGTCTCTTTAATTTTAAATCACCATATATTTCACCAATGGGAGTATCATAACTTGCTAATCCTAAATCGCTATCATAATATAAGCTACAAATTGGAGCACGCCAATCAGTGACTATTTGTTTATTATTTTCACCATTTATATTTGTTTTACCAATATAAATTTTTGCTATATTACCATTTCCATTTGTTAAAAAATCAATTCTTCCAAAATATGGAGATTTTTTTGCCAACTCTAATTGTCTTAATCGTGTTGCTGTGATTGACATTAAGTTTTCAACAAGAAATGCATCACCCTGCAATGTATTAGTGTATTTTTTAGGAATTTCTTTCATTTGTTCATGATAATAATCTTGTTCTTTTTTTAAAGATGTGATAGTATAATCAAAATATTTTTGTTCTTCCTCGTTTACATTATTCATTATTTTCTTTCCCCCGTTTTCATAAAAATATATTAGTTAATTACAATGATCACGATCATATATTTGCTTAATATTTAATTTTTTCTTTAAAATGTTTCCATAATTAATATTTTCTTCCTCACTACCTATCATTCTATATAAGTTCCCTTGAGGTGATATCATAAGTCTAGTAGCAAGCTTTGAAGGCTTTCTGCCATCTATTTTTAAAGTTGGATATTTATTTTGTAAAAAACTAACAATTTTATTAAATTCTTCATCAGTAATATCAAAACGTTTTTTATTTGGAACGGCACCTCTGCCACTAGAAGAATTAAATTTTCTTAATTTCCAATGATCAATACACAAGATATTTAAATAATAACCTAATTCTTCAAGCTCATTTATATTTTCTTTATGAACGCAAGTATTTACTAGTACTCCTATATTTCCAATATCTTTAACCATTTTAATTTTAGATTCAATTATTTCTCTATGATTTTTAGTACCTCTAATATTTTTATTTAATATATCGTTGTAAGATTCAAAAGGGAATGCAATAGAGTTTAGGTAGTCTTTTACTTCTAATAATTTTTCTTTTGTTAATAAAATACCATTTGTACTTATCCTAGTATTAATTCCTTTTTCAGAGGCATCTTTTATTAATTTGAAAATATGTGGTACAATCAACGGTTCACCACCTATATACCTATTTTTAGTTAAACCTGTTGATATTAACTGATTTTGTATTGCAAAATGTTCTTCTTCTGATGTAATTTCCTTCTTTTTTTCTGGACTAATACAATATGCACATTTTTCTTGACATGCATGTGTTATTATCCAAGATACAATAACTTCCCCTTTATGTTCTCCATCCTCTATTTGATATTTTTTTTCTATTTCATTACTATTCATAAACTTCTCTTCCTATTCATTATTATATTCTAAATATTCACAGTTTTTTAATTTATAATTATTATAATTACTATCTAAGGGTTCTCCTTCAAAGAAACATTTAGCATATATACTTACTCCTGCATGTGTAACAACCAATATGTTTTTCCCCTTATAATTGCTAGTTATATCTTCAAAAAAGTTTTTAATACGATATCTAAAATCATTAATGTTTTCAATACCCATTTTATTTTCATTAGGATCGTTAAAATCTATTATTTCCTCTACCTCAGATTTTAATTTTCCTTCTAATTCACCATTACATCTTTCAATTAATCTTTCATCTTTTATAATATTATTATTACATATAATTTTTGCAGTTTTATATGCTCGTTTTAATGGACTAGAAAATACTAAATCAAATTTTATATTTTTTAATTCATCATGAATTTTATATGCTTGTTCAATACCTTTTTCATTTAATTCAATATCTATTCTACCTTGATATCGTCCTTCAATATTCCAATCTGTTTGTCCGTGTCTTACTATATATATCATTTAATCACTCCTCTTCCTTAAAATAAATATATAAAGTGCTATTGGTTTAAATATTCTTTTTGGTTTTTTTAAAATATCAATAATTCTATTTTTAAGTGTTTTATAATGATAACCTGATTCTTTTATGATTTTAGCATTACTTTTTAAAATTATTTTTCTCCATTGTTTTCTAGATAAAAATCGTTCATTACCAAGCATCTTTTTATCGAAATATGAAGTAGGAACACTAAAAATACAAATATCCGAAACTCTTAGTTGCTCGTTAATTATATCAACTATTTCTTCATCTGAAAAATGTTCTAATACTCCACTACTATGTGTCACAGAAAAAAAATTATTAGTAAACGGAATTTTTTTAATATCCCCTTTTATAGTTTTTAAAAAACCTATACTTCCCATTTCTTTAAATTTTTTAATAGTTTGTTTAACCATTTCTTCTTCAATATCCATTGCATATGCTTTTAAACCTATATTTGCTAAATAAATTGATGTTTTTCCAGTGCCACAACCACATTCTAAAATAGGTTTTTTTATTTTTTTTGAATATTTAATTACGTATTTTAAAAATACTTTCTTTAATTTTATTTTTGTATTAAAATATTCATTCCAATTTTTAAAGTCTTCTCTTATATAATTACTGTACAAACTATGCCATTTATTCTGCATACTTTTTTTAACTTTCATACAACTCACTAGTCCTTACTTGACAATTTAATAATATTAAAACTCTAACATGGTAATAATTTTAAAAAAACATTAGTTTTATATATTTTTATTATTGATATAATATTGTAATATATATTTATCTCTTAAAACAATAAATTTGCTATGATATAAATTTTCATATTTCGATTCGATTAAATTATCCATACAACCTTCTATTAATTTTAGTGCTTCATATTCATCAACCCATAATAATTGAGCTCCTTCATCTTTTTCTTTCTTAGTTAAACTCAATTTATTTATATCTTTTACAACTTTACCAACAAAAAGATATGATATTTGCTTAAAATTATCTAAACTTTTATGTTCCTCTATAGTTTCTAATTCTTTTATTATTTTAATTTTACAACCTGTTTCTTCCAATGCTTCTCTTATAAAAGCATCTTTAGGAGATTCATCAAAATCAATACTTCCTCCTGGTAACTTATACTCATTTTTATTCTTTTTATTAAATAATGCTATTTTCCCATCATCTCTTACGATTATACCTCTAGCACCATATCTAATTCTAGGATTATTAAATTCTATTGATGATAATCCGAAGTCTTCATCAGTTAAAATTTTTATACAATTCATAAATTTTTCCTTTCTATTTGTAATTTAAAATTTAAATTAACAAATAAATATTAAACTCTTGTAAAGATAATACAACTATTATATTAATTTGTCAACTTTTTCAGATATAATTTCAGGATAAAAACATGAAAAAATAAAAAGAGTAAGATTTTAGCCTTTAGTAATAAAGGTTTGAGGTCTTTTTTAT
>CANRKE010000040.1 GCA_947631135.1 uncultured Bacilli bacterium
GGACCAGCAGCTGGACTTAACGCATATGGTGGTATTTACTCTACTACAAGTCAACCATTTCAACAAATACAAGATGTACCAGTAACTGTTAATTTAACTAATCCAATGGACGATTTTGATGTAACTGCTGGAGTTAATTCAATTCAAATTATTGAAGGCGGAATATATGAAGTATCTTATAGTATTTCTGCAACATTAAAAGAAGCAGGTGATCTAGTAGTTGCAGTAAAACAAAATGATAAAGATATTGTAGGTTCAACGGGAACAATTACGTTATCAGAACCAGGTACAGGAACACTTGCAAAAAGTATTATTGTTAGATTAATTGATAAATCATTAATATCTCTTTCATTAATTTCATCAACAGGTGCACAAGGAGGTACCATTAATCAAGGAGCACTTTCTGTTAAATTATTAGATTAGAATAAACAAAAAAGATAATTAACTTTTTTATGTTAATATATCTTTTTTTGTATATTCTGGAAATTTATTAAGTAAATCAATCATATATAAAATCCAATTTTTATCAAGTTTAATAGTATCTAATATTATATAAATTTTATTATCCATATATTTAAATCTAAACATTCTAGAAATATCATTAGCTATATAGAATAATTTTTCTCCGTCAATAGTTTTAGATACCTCACTATTTATTATACACTCAACATTAGTTTTATTTTGATTAATTTTTTCAACCCCACAATTAGTTGCAATTTTATCTAACCATTCTTCATACATATAAATAAGCATATCATCATCTATTTTACCAAATCTATCTTCTATTTCTTCTCTTACTTCAACTAATTTATTATATGAATCTATTTGATTTATCTTATTATGAATTTCAATTTTTAATGATTCATCATTTACATATTTATCACTAATGTGTGTATTAACATCAATCAATGATTTATTATCATCTTCTTTTTTATCTTCAACCTTTTCACCCTTTAATCTAGCAATTTCTTCATTAAGCATACGAGTATATAAGTCAATACCAACAGTATCAATAAATCCTGCCTGTTCACTACCTAAAATATCACCTGCACCTCTTATTGAGAGATCTCTCATGGCAATCTTAAAACCACTACCTAATTCAGTAAAATCTTTAATAACACTTAATCTTTTTGATGCAACTTCATTTAATATTTTGCTATTATTATACATTAAATATGCATATCCTATTTTATCACTTCTACCTACTCTACCTCTTATTTGATATAGTTGTGAAAGTCCAAATCTATCAGCTTCTAAAATAATTAATGTATTAACATTCGGTATATCTATACCTGTTTCAATTATAGTAGTACAAATCAATATATCATACTTACCATCAATAAAGTCTTGCATTCTATTTTCAAGTTCACTCTTTTGCATTCTACCATGAGCATATGTTATTTTAGCATCTGGAATAAGTTTACTTATTTTATAATATTTATTTAATATTTCATCAACATGATTATAAAGTATAAATGTTTGTCCATTTCTTGATAATTCTTTATAAATTGCATCTTTAATAATTCTATCATCTTCCTCAAGCACATAAGTTTGAACTGGATATCTATTTATAGGTGCAGTTTCAATAAGTGATAAATTCCTAATACCCACCATAGACATTTGTAGGGTACGAGGTATTGGAGTTGCAGATAAAGTAAGTACATCTACATTATTTTTTAAAGTCTTAATCTTTTCTTTATGTGTTACACCAAATCTTTGTTCTTCATCTACTACTAATAATCCTAAATCTTTAAATTCAATATCTTTACTTAGTAACCTATGAGTTCCAATAACAAAATCAACATATCCATTTTTAAGGTCTTCAATAATTTTTGTTTGTTCTTTTTTTGAAACAAATCTATTAAGTAAAGCAATATTAACAGGAAATGATTTAAATCTATCAATTGCATTTTTATAATGTTGAGAAGACAAAATAGTAGTAGGACAAAGATATGCAACTTGTTTACCATCCATTATTGCTTTAAATATTGCACGAAAAGCAACCTCAGTTTTACCGAATCCAACATCTCCACATAACAACCTATCCATAGGAATATCTGCTTCCATATCTTCTTTTATTTGTTTAGTTGCAATTAACTGATCTTGTGTTGGATTATATGAAAATTCTTGTTCAAACATTGTTTGTTCTTCAGTATCTTTACTAAATGCAAATCCTTTTTGAGATTCTCTTTTTGCATATAAAGTAAGTAAGTCTTGTGCTATATTCTTTACTTTTGATTTTACTCTTGCTTTAGTTTTTTCCCATTCAGTACCACCTAATTTATTTATTTTTGGCTTTGCACCCTCATTAGATGAGTATTTACTTATTAAATCAATTTTTTCAACAGGAATATAAAGTATATCATCATCTTTATATTTTATTTTTAAATAATCTTTAACTATTCCCCTATTATCTATAGTTTTAATTCCTTCATATATACCTATTCCATGTGTATTATGTACAACATAATCACCTAAACTTAACTTATTTAAATCATTAATACGTGTACCATATTTATATCTATTTTTAAAATTATGTTTATTTTCTTTTGTACCATATAAATCATTAGATGAAATTATTATATAATCTTTATAAGAAAAACCAGTAATAATATTTTTCTTAATTACATTAATATATCCATTAATTATATTATCTTCAGTAGTAAGTATTACATCATCTAATACATAATTTTTAAAATTATTAATTTGTTTTGTTGAATCAAGACAAATAATAACTGTCTTATTAAAATTCTTATATTTTAATAAATCATCTAAAATTAAATTTGTTTTACCATTATATATTTTACTATTCTCACAAATAATCTTTTGTGTTTTAAAACTTTCTCCAGGAATAATATTAGATGTTTTAACAATAAATATTTCATCTTTATTATTTATTGATAAAAAATCTTTCATATGTTTATCATTGCAATTATATGTTTTATTATATTCAACCATTTCTCCACAGATATGTTCATAACCAACTTTAATTTGATTATAATCATAATATACAATTATTGGATTATCCATATAATCTTTAATATATATTTCTTCCTCTTTTACAAATTTTTCAGTAATTGGATTAACAATAAAATCATTTAGTTTAGTTATAGATCTTTGTGTATCACAATCAAATGTTCTTATCTCTTCTATCTCATCATCAAAAAATTCAATTCTTATTGGATTATCTTCACCCAAAGGAAAAACATCAATTATATATCCTCTAGTTGCAAATTCTCCAGTCTGTGTAACTATAGATGTGTTTATATATCCTAAATCAGTTAAATCTTCAATAAATTTTTCTCTATTAATTATTTGATTCTTTTTAATTTTTAATACTAATTTATTATTATTTTCTATACTATTTAAAAACTTTAAATATCCCATCAAATGTGTAATTACTATTTTTTTATTATCTTCCATTAAACTTGCTAAAGTAGATAATCTAACAGCTTTTAAGTCTGGTGAAATTGTTGCTATTTTAGATGTAATAAAGTCGTCCATAGGAAATAGTAATGCATCAGTTGTATAATTACTAATTGCATCATATAATTTATTAGCTTCGTACAAAGTATTTGTTAATAATATTATTCCTCTATTTGTTTTTTTAAATAAGTCAAACACAAAAACAGGTTCACACCCTTGCGATAAACCTTCTATTTGTAATTTACCATTAGTATAATCAATATCTATAATATTCTCAAACATAATGCACCTCTATTTATATTTTCTATTATATCTAGATTGTAAAATTTCAAAATCAGTATCAAACCACTCAATAACTATATCACTAACAGCATATATTACTTCATTTATTATTTCCCTATCTTCTTTATTAAATTTTGATAATACATAATCTGCAGTAGGAATTGATTTATCATTTGAAATACCTATTTTTATTCTTTTATAATCTTTTGTTTTTAACACTTTTTCTATGCTTTTTAATCCGTTATGTCCTCCACTACTTCCTCTTAATCTTAATTTTATTGCTCCTATATCTTGATCTAAATCATCAGATATAATTAATATATTATCAGTTGATATATTAAAATATTTAACAAATCTAATTAACACTTCTCCACTAAGATTAACAAAATTTTGAGGTTTTAAAAATATAATTTTTTCACCATTATTATTATATTCATAATATACTCCATTAAACTTTATCTTTGGAGATAACTTTAACTTTTGCACAATACAATCGATAACATCAAATCCAAGATTATGTTTAGTATATTGATATTGAACACCAGGATTTCCTATTCCTAATACTAATTTCATTATATCACTCCCTATGATATTTATTATATATTATATTTTTAGGTATATTATTTTGTTTTGCAACAATCTTTATTGCTTCACTTTTGCTGTAACCGTCATCTATTAATTTATCTATTTCTTTTTTTATATCAAGCATATCTTCTTGCTTTTTTTCTTCTTCTATATGAGGTAAGATAATTACAAATTCACCTTTTAATGTATCTGCATATTCAAGTATATTTTCAATATTATCTCTTATTACTTCCTCATGAATTTTCGTTATTTCTCTTGAAATAGAAATTTCTATATTTCCATATATTTCTAATATATCTTTTAATGTTTCACTTAACCTATGTGGAGCTTCATATATTATTGTAGTTTCATTTTTTATTTTTATTTCTTCTAATTCTTTTTTTCTTTTTGAAGATTTAGAATTTAAAAATCCATAGAATAAAAATGGTTGTGGGTTAATTCCAGACATTACTAATGCAGGTAAAAAAGCACATGCACCAGGTAAACATACAACATTATATCCACTATCTATCGTGTATTTTATCGCAATATACCCAGGATCACTTATTCCAGGCATACCCCTATCACTCACAAGTGCGACATTTTTCCCACTAGCAAGTTCCTCAATTACTTTTTCTTTAATTTCTTGTTCATTATATTTATGATTAGAAATTAATTTTTTCTTTATATTATAATAATTTAATAATTGACTAGTAACTCTTGTATCTTCACAAAAAATAGTATCAACTTCTTTTAATATATTAATACTTCTTATTGTTATATCTTCCATATTACCTATAGGAGTAGCAATAATATATAATGTTGGTGTACCATCATAACTTTTTTGTCTCATATTTATTCACACCCTATTCAAACATTTCTTTTATTTTTTCTGTATATTCTCCATCTTCTTCATGAGCAATTATAGGTTCTAATATTTTTACTCCAGGTTTTCCACATTTAATTCCTTCAATTAAAACAATATTACTTTCTGTATTTTTATGTGGATATACAAATTGTATTCTTTTTGGTTCAATATTATTTTCTCTCATGAGAGTTATTATATCACATAATCTTTCTGATCTATGAACAATAGCCATATTTCCGCCATTTTTTAAAAGAGTTTTTGCACATTTAAATATATCATCTAAATTTATTAATATTTCATGACGCGCTATACTTTTAATTTTATTATCATTCAACCTAGATTTATCATGTAATTTAAAGAAAGGTGGATTACAAGTAATTGTATCAATACTTTCATTAGGAATAATATTTACTAAGTTTTTTACATCTTCATTAATTATTTTTATTTTATCTTCTTTATTATTTAACTTAATTGATTTAATAGCTAGATCATATATTTCTTTTTGTATTTCAACACCCATTATATTAATATCTTTTCTAGTAGAAATAAATAGTGGTATAGGTGCATTACCAGTACATAAATCTAGTAACTTTTCTGTTTTATCTAAATTAACAAAATGTGATAGAACAACAGAATCAAGTGAAAAATTAAACCATGATGTATTTTGTACTATTTTTAAACCTTTATAATTTAATAAATCATGTACTACTTCCATCAGGTAACTTGTCCAATTCTATTTCAATAATATTATTATCACCTAAATCAACATTATATGATCTTTTTAATATATTAACATTTATTACTTTCCCTTTCCCATGTTCTGTTTCTACTTCATCACCTACATTAGGTAAATCTTTAGCATATTGTTTATATGTTTCATCTTCATAATTAAGACAACATAACAATCTTCCACAACACCCATTTATTTTACTAGGATTAAGTGCTAAATGTTGATTTTTTGCCATATTAATTGATATAGTATCCATATTATCTAAAAACTTTGCACAACATAATTCTCTACCACACATTCCTAAACCTGATACTATTGATGCTTTATCTCTTATACCTATTTGTCTAAGTTCAATTCTTGTTCTATATATATTAGCTAAATCTTTAGCAAGCATTCTAAAATCTACTCTTTCATCAGCTACATATTGAAAAAGTAATTGTTTTCTATCATATGAATATGTTGCACTCAACAATCTCATATCTAAATTATATTTTTTAATTAATCCTCTACATTTTCTAAATGCTTTATTAGCATCTCTAATATTAAATAAGTTGTTTTTAATATCTTTCTTTGTTGCAACTCTTATTAATTTAGCATCATCTTTTCTTGAATCAGGAACATTAACATTAGTAACAGTACCAATGTATTCAAGACCATTATATTTTAATATTATAATATCATTTTTATTTAGTTTATTTAAATTACACTCTACATAAATATGTTGTTTCTTTGATTCTATTTTAGCCTGTACTACCACTATACCTTCCTCCACTCATTAATATAATTAATCTATCTAATAATAGTTGTTGATTAATATTATAATTACTTTTATTTAATAAGTCATCTATTATTCCTATTTTTTCTGATAAATTATTTAAATCATTATTATTTTCTATATATTTTATATATTCATTTTCTTTAATATACTTATATTTTCCATTAATTTTATAATTAACTATATCATAAAGTATTATAGTCATATTTTTTAATGTTTCAACAATTGAATCTTTATCTTTAAATAATTCATCATAATCATTTAAATTATTATATATATTTATTTTATTTTTTTCAATATCATATAAAAATTGTAATATTAGTAAATAATTCTCACTCATAGTTATATTTTTATTTTTTTGTAATGATATTATTTGACATCGTGATACTAATGTTTCAAGAACTGAATGTATATTATTAGTAAGTAATATTCCAACTATATTATCATCAGGTTCTTCTAAAAACTTTAGTAATGTATTTCCTGATGAAGCATTAAGTTTATCACTTTCATATATCATATATACTCTTAAATCATTTTCCTGTGATTTAGAAGAAAAATCCTCTTTTAATGACAATATTTGTTCTTTTTTAATAAATTGCCCATCTTTTTTTATTATCTTAAACTCTGTATAATTATTATCCATAATTCTTTTTCTTATTATATCAATATCTTCTTTATTTTTATTTTTTGAAAATATCTTAACAATAAAATCATAGATATAATTCATATTATCTTCACTATAATCAGTTTCAAATAAATATGCATGAGAAATTTTATTTAAATCTATAGCTCTATTTATTAAAGTATCATTTACTTCTAACATATTATCACTCATTTCATATTGCAACTAATAGTATAATAATAAGAGAAAAAAGTCCAGGAAATCCAAGTAATGTCAATATACCAACAGTATAATAATTAATAGGTATATTTATTGACAAAGGAGAAATAATTAAATTAAAACTATATAAAATAAAGCAAGAAATAACTATTTTTTTAATTAAATTAAACAATTTCTTTATCATTTTGTCCACCTCAATATATATTATGAGGTACAAACTATATTATGATATTTTCTTTCTATCTTTAAATGCCAATTCAATTGTCAGTGAATCCAAGTATTCCATCTCAACACCAAGAGGAATACCATGTGCGATTTTAGATATATCTATGTTCTTCTTTTCCTGCAACATTTTTTCTATATATAAAGAAGTTGCTTCACCCTCAATTGTTGGCTTTATTGCAAGTATTATTTCTTTAATGTTATTTTCTTCAATTGTTTTTAGTAATTTGTCAATATTTGTTTCTTCTGGTCCTATTTTATCAAATGGTGAAATTAATTTATCTAAAACAAAATATTTACCATTATAAACATTTAATTCTTCAAATCTAATAACACTTTTTATATCTTCAACAACACATAATGTTTCTTTATCTCTTGATGGATCACTACATATATCACATATTTCATTTTCTGTAATAAAGTTACATTTCGGACAATATTTTATTTTATTTTTAACGTTTAATAATGCTTCAGAAAAAGCTTTAACTGTGTCTTTATCCATATCAATTACATGATACGCAAATCTTTCTGCACTCTTTTCACCAATTCCTGGTAAACATTTAAAACTATTTATCAATTCTTTAATACTTGTTGGACAATTCATCTTAATTATCTCCTAGAATAATCCTGATAGTCCACTACCGTATTTACCCATTCTCTTTTCTGTTTCACTATCAATTTTGTTAAATAAATTATTTAGTACAACCATTATACTATCTTCTAATATTTCTATGTCATCACTATCAAGATTATCTCCCATTTTAATTTTGATTTCACTTATTTCTTTTTTTCCATTAGCTTTTATACTAACTTGTGAGTTTTCTTCAGTAAACTCCATCTTTTGTATTTCTTCTTGTTCTTTCATTATGTCCTTTTGCATTTTTTGTGCTTGTTTCATTATTGCTTGCATGTTCATGCTATCATCCTCTTTCTATATTATTTGTAATACATCACTGCCAAATAATTCAATTGATTCATTAACTATTGAATTTTCTTGATTCAATATCTTATCGTAAGAAACAATTTCTTTGACATATTTATATTGTACACCATTTTTAATATTTTTTATATATTCTTTCTTTAATTTTTCCCATTCATCAGTTGATACAGCTAAAAAGTTATATTTATTATCAAAAGAATGTTCTAATACATATTCTATTAGATATACTATATCATTTGCTCTTTGTGCCATAGACTCATATGGAAATGTAACAATTACATTACTATCTGATGCAAGTACAACTTCACTATCTATAAGCATACCTGCTGCAATACCATATACATTATCTATTGAAAAATCATGAATTTTGTTCCATTTCGATTTAATATTATTTAAATATTTTTTATTAGCTTTAGAAAAAGTATTACTAATTCTTATTTTTTTAAGATCATCAAAAGAATTTATTTCAACTTCTTCAATTTGTTCTTCCATCTTAGGTTCAACAACTTCTTTTGTTTCTTTTTTATTTTCTTTTTTTATTTCTTTCTTCGCCTCACTCTTTTCAACAGTTAATATTTTATTACTATTATTTTTATTTAATATGAATATTGCAGTTTCTATCAATATTTTTGGATAATTAGAATTTTTAATTTTTGCAGATAAATCATTGAAATATGATATATATTCAATTATTTTTTCTTCTGTAATATTAATTTTTTCTTCTTTTTCTATTAATATATCTCTCAATCTTATTATTAATTCATCAACAAATTTATTTAAGTCTTTACCTTGTTCGTCAAGTTCATTAATAATAGATATATATCTTTCAACATCATTATCATTAATACATTTTATTATATTATCTAAATCATTTTTAGTAACTGTATAATTAACTGTATGTACTATATCTGTTGTTATTTCATCATCAGTATATGATATTAATTTATCTAATAATCCAATTGCATCTCTTAATCCACCATCTGTTAAATTACTAATTTCTTTTAATGCATCATCATTAATTTTAATTTTTTCTGTATCAACAATATATTTTAATCTCTCATAAATTTTTGTTGAACTTATTTTTTTAAAATCAAAACGTTGACATCTTGAAATTATTGTTACCGGTATTTTTTGAACTTCTGTAGTTGCTAAAATAAAAACTACATGTTGTGGTGGTTCTTCAAGAGTTTTCAACAGTGCATTAAATGCTCCCGTTGATAACATATGAACTTCATCTATTATATATACTTTATATTTAGATATTGTTGGCATAAATTTTACTTTATCTTTTAACTCTCTTATTTCATCAACACCATTATTTGATGCAGCATCAATTTCCACAATGTCCAAATTTGAATTATTATTTATTTGTTCACACGATTCGCATTTATTACATGCTACTCCATTTTTAACATTAGTACAATTAATTAATTTTGCTATTAATTTTGCAACAGATGTTTTTCCTGTCCCCCTTGGTCCACAAAAAAGATAGGCATGTGATATTTTGTTATTATTTATTTCGTTTATTATTGTTTTTTTCACAACATCTTGTCCATATACTTCATTAAAATCATTAGGTCTATATTTTCTATAAAGTGCTTTGTACATGCTATCACCTCTTAAACACATATAAATTATATCATTTTCTTAAATATTTATAAAACAAAATCAGTCTTTTTCTCTGATTTTTTTAAAAAATTTTTTTATAATATTTGAACACATATTATCATAATCTTTTTCTTTAATAAAAACTATATTTTTTTTATCTTTTTCTTTTCTTTCATAATAATCTACATTATCAATTAGATAATGTATTTTTTTTATTCTTGATTCATTAATTATATTCATACACATCTCACATGGTTTCATCGTTACATACATTTCACATTCTGATAAATTCCATGTTTTTAATTTTTTATTTGCCTTTTGTATTGAAATAATTTCTGCATGGTCTAAAATATTATTTGTTTTTTTTCTTAAATTATAAGCACTAGATATTATTTTATTATCTTTAACTATAAGTGCACTTACAGGAACACAATTTTTTCTACTTGCTTTTTCACATAATGTCATCAACTTATTATAATAAACATTCATATTATCACCTATAAACATAAATAAAAGTGCACACAAACATTGGTTGTTAAGGCTGCTGTCTTCCAACTCTGACCTGGTTCCAACATATTTGTTGCACGTATATATTATATTATATTTATATTTTTAATTCAACATTTTTATTGCATTTAATTATATTTTTATCAATGTTCCACGTGGAACATTGTAATTGTTTTATATTTTTTAATTAAATAATACATTATATATCAATAAATAATTCATAAATTAATATTCAATTCAATAAATAATTTTAAATTATAATTATAAATAATATACTTATTATAGTAATATTCTTATTCTTAATATAGTATTTTTTATTTATTCTAATCAATGTTCCACGTGAAACATTACCTGTTTATATTATAATTAATATAAAAAAGACAATCAAAATTGAAAGTCTTTTTGTTTTTATCTGCAATATTATTTTTTTACAACATAAGGATTTTGGGTTTCTCCATTTCCTTGGGTAAACAGTGTGTCAGATCTCAGATTGAAAACTGGCACAGCGGCATCCTCATTGTAGACATCATTGTCACCGAGATCACCGATCCCGTGCATAAAGAACTCACGAGCAATACCAAAGAAATAGTAAGGCGACCCCAGCCACCTCCAAGAGCTGCTTCCATATAAATAATAGTTATAATTTGATGTATAA
>CANRKE010000041.1 GCA_947631135.1 uncultured Bacilli bacterium
TTACAACCTGATACTGGTGTTGTACTAATATATTTATTGATAACTTTGTGTATGCTTTTTGTAAGTGGTATTAGATACCGATGGTTCTTAATTAGTATTGGATTAATTGTTCTTTTTATAGGTATTATTTTAGGAGTATATTTTTTAAATGGTGATTTATTCATTAAATTATTTGGAAGTGATTTCTTTTATAGAATTGATAGACTTTTAGATTGGAAAAATGGCTCTGGTATGCAACTTGAAAATGCTTTAATGGCAATAGGCTCAGCCGGTTTGTTTGGCAAAGGTTTTTGTAACACACCAATATATATTCCTGAACCACATACTGATTTTATATTTTCAGTATTTGCTAGTAACTATGGTTTAATTGGTTCATTATGTTTAATAGGAATACTTATATTTTTTGATATTAAAATAATTTCTCTTGGAACCAAAAGTTATAATAATATTAATAAATATGCAATAGCTGGTATTGTAGGTATGTTAATATATCAACAATTTCAAAATATTGGTATGACTATAGGATTAATCCCTATAACTGGTATTACTCTCCCTTTTATAAGTTATGGAGGGTCTAGTCTACTTTCTTATATGCTAATGACTGGAATATTATTTAGTATATCAAATGAAAATTTAAGATTTACAAATAAAAAAATTTAGTTGTTATTTAATAAAAAGTAGTATATTCAAAATGAATATACCACTTTGTCAACAATCCGAAATAAGCATATTATTTATGCTTATTTATTTTTACGATTTTTAATTTTTTTACCAGACAATTTAATTATTTTAACTATATCGTATGATATAATTGCCAAACATGGAAACATTACAACTAACAACCAACCTCCAGTCGAAGCAACAAAATATTGTATTCTACCCAATTGTGGTATTTTAAAAGCTACTTTTCCAATGATACTTTGATCAGTAGTAAGTGCATCATCACTAACATTGTTTGCATCTCCCTTTGTCCTAAATATTCCTTTATCTTTATCAATTACTTCATAGATTCTGTGAGTAACTATAGCTCCAGCAAGTCTTGGATCGTTAGAATAAAATGTAATAGTATCACCCTTTTTAAGATCTTTAGATTCTACTCTTTTTGATATTATAACATCGTATACATGAATTTTGGGCTCCATACTACCACTAATAACAACATATGCATTAAATAATGGTTTTCTTGTCCCACCATTGCTAGCCTGAATTCTATTATCTATAACATAAGCAATTAACATTATACCAATCAATATCAAGATTATTAAACATGAATATGATATAACATTTACTATATATCTTCCAATTCCAATTAACGTATTTAATAATTTATTATCCTTTTTATTCTTCATGATGTTATTCTCCTTCAATGTCTACATATAATTTTCCTATATAAAAACTATCTTGAACTTCATTACCAGCATTTTTATCTACCCATACTGCTAAAGAGTATTTTATTTTTTCACCTTTATTTATAGTACCACTACATATATATGATTCTAATACATCTAACTGTGTTAAATATCCAGTATATTCTTGGTTTGTATTATGATTTTTTAAATAAAATTTCAAATATTGGTGTTTAATTCTTTTATTATTATACTCTTTTTCTAAGTTAGCATCATTTGCATCTCTTAACGATATTTTGTATGATGCAGTATCACCTAAATTTTCAAATGTAAAATCTGTTGTATTGTCAGGATTAGTTGCTTTTTCATCACTTACAGGATATTCATATTTCATTCTAAGTTTAGTATCATCTTGGTTATCAAAAGAAACTTTAATTTTTAAATTATCGTCTTTGTTATTATTCTGATTAACTGTATTTCCATTTACATTATTACCATTATTATCAACAGTACCATTATTATCATTATTATCAACAGTACCATCATCATCAGTACCATCATCACCATCGATAATTATTTCATTTGGTTTAATAGTTGCCCTTAAGAAATTAGATGATGTTATATATACCCCAATTAATATCATAAATAATACAAGTATATATAGTATAAGAATCCATATACCCTTTCTTTTATTTTTCTCATTTTCATTATCTGTTTCAAAATTTATATCTCTATTTTCTAAGTTATTATACATTATCTCACCTACTCTATACGATAATTATATAATATTTTTTTTGTTTAAGCAACATATTTTATAAACAATATTATATAAAATAAATACAATGTAAATATAACACTGTATTTATTTATATGATTATTTTTCATAATCGCAACTACTACATTTTATTTTTTTACCTTTAGTAACTAATAGATTACCACATTCAGGACATTTTTCACCAGTTGGCTCATCCCAGAGTGCAAAACTACATTTTGGATAATTATTACATCCATAGAATACTTTACCTTTTCTAGTTTTCTTCTCAACTATCTTTCCATCACAATTAGGACAATCTACTAATTCTTTAACAGTTTTTTCTTCTTGTTTAATATATTTACATTCAGGATAATTAGAGCATGCAATAAACTTACCATATTTACCATTTCTGATTACTAGATTATGTCCACAATTAGGACATACCTCACCAGTTTCTTCAGGTTTTACTTTTTCCATATTATCGAATGCTTTTTCTACTAGTGGTTCAAATTCATTATAAAATTTACCAACTAATTTATACCATACCATATCGCCTTGTGCAATATCATCTAGATTATCTTCCATTTCTTTTGTATAATCAACATTGATTATACTTGAAAATCCTTCTTGCAATTTATCTGTTATTTCTATACCAGTAGTTGTTGGAACAAATTTCTTATCTACAACATCTACATAATTACGGACCTTTAACGTATCAATTATCTTGGCATATGTACTAGGTCTACCTATTCCTTTTTCTTCAAGCTCCTTAATCAATTTAGCTTCAGTATATCTAGCAGGTGGTTTAGTATGATGAAGTGATTTTTCAATTGAATTTGCAATTACAACGTTTGTATGCATTTCATCAAAATTAGGAAGTATTTTATCTTCACTTTCTTCATATCTATTATATACTTTCAAGTATCCATCAAATACTAATATTTGTCCACTAGTTTTAAACTTATAATCATTATTATCAAGTGTTACCGTAGTTGCAAGTACTTTAGCATCACTCATTAAAGATGCAAGAGCACGATAATACACTATACTATATATTTTATATTCATCATCAGTTAAATATTGTTTAACTTTTTCTGGTGTTCTATATATACTTGTTGGTCTAATAGCTTCATGTGCATCTTGAACATTTTCTGTTTTCTTACTTTTTTTAACATATCCAACATATACTTTACCAAATTCATCTTCAATATACTTAAATGTACTATTTACAAATTCATCGGACAATCTAGTTGAATCTGTTCTCATGTATGTAATTAAACCAACTGTTTCATCACCTAAATCTACACCTTCGTATAGCTTTTGAGCACATCTCATAGTTCTATTACCATTGAATCCTAGTTTAGTACTAGCTTCTTGTTGTAATGTACTTGTTATGAATGGGAATTTAGATTTTTTATTTTTATTACTCTTATTTATATTTTCTATTTCAAATGATTTAGATAATTTAGATAATATTTCATCTGCTTCTTCCTTAGTTTTAATTTCAATATCATCTTCTAAATACTTTTCTAATTTTGCATCAAATCCATCAAATTTTGCATCTATCTCATAATAATCTTCAATTTTGAAAGCTTCTATTTCTCTTTCTCTATCAACTATTAATTTAAGAGCTACACTTTGAACTCTACCTGCTGATTTACCACTTGTCTTAGATTGCATTAATTTACTTAATCTAAAACCAATTATTCTATCTAGTATTCTTCTTGCTTCTTGACTGTTTACCATTTTATCATCTATTTTTCTCGCATGCTTAAATGCTTCTAAGACTGCATTCTTAGTTATTTCATTAAATACTACTCTATCATAGTTATCATTTTTTAAATGTAGAACATCATACAAGTGCCATGAAATAGCTTCTCCCTCACGGTCAGGGTCGGTTGCTAAAAATACTCTATCACTTTCTTTAACAGCTTTTCTAAGGTCTGCAATTACTTTAGATTTTCCTTTTATTGGTATATAATTTGGTTTAAAATTATTATCAATATCTACTCCTAGTCCAAATTTACCAGTAGTTGCTAAATCTCTAACATGTCCTTTACTAGATACTACTTTGTAATCACTACCTAAATATTTTTCTATAGTTTTACTTTTACTTGGGGACTCCACTATAACTAAATTTTTTGCCATAAATATCAAGTCCTTTCTTTTTATTACGACCATATAATATCACGTATACTAATTATTGTCAAATATATTTTGATATTTAATATATATAAATGTTCTATATAATTTATTACTAATTTTTTTAATATATAAATAATAAAATTATGTTCAAAAAAAATCTTCTGAACATAATTATTTACGTTTTTTAAAAAATAAATTAATAAATTATACACAATTTTTTATTATAAGTTCATTTCTTTTTTAATATTATTTATTTCTGACATATTTAATTTTGTATATTGAGTGATTTTCTCCACTGGCATATTGTCCTTCAACATTTCGCTAGCAGTATTAATTTTTTCTGTTATTCTACAACTTTAACATAATATAAATATATACTCAAAAAGCAAAAATCATTTTTTGTATATTGATTTGAATTTTTTATATTTTTTTAATAAACTATTCATTTCTAATTGCTTGACTAGTAACTACTATATTTGCAGAAAATAGTTGATTTTCAACTTCAATACCTGCATTAATATCGATCCATAGCCTTATTTTAAAATATTTACTATCTTTTTGATTTAAAACACCAAAACTTATTATATTATCTTTAAATGATGAAAGTAAAACAGGTTTATCATCATTAATTTTAATTTTAATTTTATCTAGTGAAATAGTAGTTTTTGAATTTGGCACTATTCTTATAGAATAATTTGTTTTATAATCATTATTTGAATTTTTTCCTGCTTTTATACTAAATTCATATGGTTTAGTTTTACTTCCTATATCATCAGAAGTTGGTAATGAGTTTTCAATATTTATATTTGTTTTACTATTACTATCAAATACAACATCTAAATTTCCCGTTTTATATAAATTTTTATTATTTGAAGATTTTTTTGTAAAAAGAACTGCATATGTACTTAAAGATATTAATAAAATCAAACTAATTATACTGATAACTGTTGCTATTAATAATTTTTTCTTTTTTAATACTTTCTTTTTTTCTTTTTACTGTACTTTTTAGACATAGTATACCTCCTATATTAAACTATATATAATATCTAAAATATCTATATTATTTAATCCAAATAAAAATAATATAATAGCGCCTATACTTAAAAATGGTCCAAATGGCATAATACCATCTTTTTTAGAAATTGTTATATAAATTGCATAAGGTAAAGCTATGAAAGATGAAAGAAAAATATTTGCAATTATACTTTGATAATTAAACAATATACCAATCATTCCCATTAATTTTATATCTCCACCGCCAAGACTTTCCTTTTTAAACATTATATCACCAATTTTTTTAAGAGCTAACATTATAATAAATGCAATTAACCCATTTATAATTGAAATACCCAAATACATTATTCCATTTTTAATTGTATTTAAAATTAGTAATAATATTACACCAATAATTAATATTTGATCTGGTATTATCATATATTCAATATCTGAAGATACAACTACGATTAAAATACATATTAGAGAAAGTGCGATAAGCAAATCTATAGATATACCAAAAATATAATATGATAATGAAAATAATACCGCACTTATAATCTCATATAAGAAATATCTTATACCAATACTTTTTTTACAACCTCTACATTTACCAAATTGTATTAAATACGACACTATTGGTATAAGTTCATACCAATGTAATGATTTCCCACAATTATCACAGTGACTTCTTCCTTTAATGAAGGATTCATCTCTGCCAAGTCTTATTCCAACAACAGATAAAAATGAAGCAAATACACTACCTAATATAAAAAACATAATCATTAATAAAATTTTCATACAAAAATCCCCTATCCCAATTCACCATATATATTAAACATAGGAATTACTACTGCAAGTAGTAAAGTACCTACTATTACAGCAAGAAAAGCAATCATAAGTGGTTCTATAAAACTTTTTAATTGACTAACTATATTTTCATGTTGTTCACCATAAAATACTGCAACTCTTTCCATCATACTACCTAATTCACCAGTTCTTTCACCAGTTACTATCATTTCATATGCAATATCAGTAAAAGCCCAATGATTTTTAAATGCTTTAGAAATTGTTTCACCCTTAGATAAATTATCTATAGTATCATAAATTAACTGTTTATATATTTCATTATTAGTTATTTTACTTAATATTTCCATACTATCTGTTATAAACACATTATGATTTATTAAAGATGAAAAAGTTTTTGCAAAAGTTTGTATTTCAGAATATATTATTATATTTTTTATAACCGGTATTTTCATTAATATCGTTTGTATTAGTTTTCTAAATATTTTAATATTCTTATAAATTGTTATAAATAAAAATATGAATAAGAAAAATCCACCAAAGACAATATACCAATAATTTATTATAAAGTTACTTACTGCAATTGTTACTTTAGTTATCATAGGTAATTCTGAACCTAAATCTGCATACATATCAACAAATTGAGGTACTACATATATCATTATAAATGTAACAATACCAATACACATTACAAATACTATCGTAGGATATGTCATAGCTGATACTATTTGCTTTCTAGTTTTTTCCAAAGCGCCATAATAATTACCCATATCATCTAATGTTTCTGCAAGCTCTCCTGTCATTTCAGCAGTTTTGATCATGTTAATAAGTAACGGTGGAAATGAACTACCTTGTTTTTCTAATGCACTTGAGAATGATTCACCCATAACAAGTTCATACACAATAGATTGTAAAACTTTTTTCTTACCAACATTCTTCTCTTGTTTTGCAAATATTCTCATAGCGTCTATTAATGGAATACCAGCTTTAATATAAGTTGATAATTGTGTCAAAAAAAACGTTAACTGCTTTTTATTATACTTTGCTTTATTTAAACTACTACTTCCATATAAAAAATTTATTAACTTAGATGTTTTAACACTATATACTTCATAACCTTCATTAGTTAAAAATGCAATTACATCAGCCTTGGTATATGCATCAAACTTACCTTTAATATTTTTTCCATCAGGGTTTTTAGCTTCATATATAAACGTATTTTTTTTACCCAATTCTCCATCTGACTTTTTAATTGCTGATAAAGTTAATTTTTTTTCTTCTTTTTCATTTGTCTTTTTATTTTTATTATTATTTATATAAGATGCAAGTCCTTGATTTTTTAAAACATCATCACCACTTAATTCATTGAACTCATCTTTTATTTCTTTTAAATCTTGTTTTTTTTCTTTTCTAGTTTTATGTTTTTCTTTTTTAACTTCTTTGATATTATTATCTGGATTTTCTTTAAAAGGTTGTACAGGAGTAGTACCACCCATTACAATATTACTTGACGTTTGAATACTGTTTAAATGCTCATTAATTTGTTTTTCTCTTTCTTTATCACTTATTAAATTTTTTCTAATTTTTTCTTTTTCATCTACCATTTCATCTATTTTTTTGTCAATTTTTTCAATTTTTTCATTTGCAATAACTTCTTTATTTTTTTTCTTAAATATAGAAAAAGGGGCTGTTATACCAATATAAAAATACTTTACAATAGATGTAATCGGACTAAAAATTAATGATATTGCACTTCTTTTCTTGTTTGCCATAAATATCCCTCTATTCTTTATATAAAGTATACCATATTATAAAATTTTTTAAAATATATTATTGTGTCTTTTTTAAAATTTGTACATATATTGTTATAGGAGGATATACATATGAATTTTGGTAATGCATTTAGTCCATTTGGGGCAGTTAGGGCTGGAAGTGTTTTAAGAAATGGTATCAACTGGTCAGGAATATTAAGTAATGCACAAAAAACATTAGGTGTTATTAACCAAGCAATTCCTGTCTTTTATCAAATAAGACCAATGTTCAACAATATAAAGACTATGTTTAGAGTTTTTAACGAAATAAATAAGGACGATGTTCCTAAAGCAAATACTGATGAAACACAAACAAATATAAGTCAACCAAATAATAGTGTAAAATATGAACAAGCAAATTACAATACTAGCGAAGGACCTAACTTTTTTATATAAAATTAGATAGTATTATCTAGTTTTTTTGTTCTAAATATTTATATTATTCATAATATTTAATGAACAAAAAGAAAGTGGGTAATTAAATGAATAAAAACGAAATAATAAAAAGTATTGCTGAGCGTGGAAATGGTGATATATATTTAGGAATAGTTGGAGCAGTTAGAACAGGTAAATCTACATTTATTAAAAAATTCATGGAAAATTTAGTATTACCTTGTATGGAGGATGAATATGAGAAAAAAAGAATAATAGATGAATTACCACAATCTGCAGCTGGAAAACAAATCATGACTACTGAACCTAAATTTGTTCCTAATAATGCAGTTAATATAAATATTGATGATTTTAATGTTAATGTAAGATTAATTGATTGTGTAGGATATGTTGTTAAAAATTCTATAGGATATGAAGATGAAAATGGACCACGAATGGTTAAAACACCATGGTATGATGAAGCTATACCATTTGTTGATGCTGCACAAATTGGTACTGAAAAGGTAATTAAAGATCATTCTTCAATTGGCATAGTAGTTACTACTGATGGTAGTTTTGGTGAATTATCTAGAAGTGATTATATAAGTGCTGAAAAAGAAGTATTAGAAGAATTAAGAGATATTAATAAACCACATATTATTGTACTTAACTCTATACATCCAATGCTTCCTGAAACAGTTAAACTTGCTCAAAACTTACATGATGAATATAATGTACCTGTAATACCTATGAATGTTGATATAATGAGTGAAAAAGATGTCGTTGAAATACTTAGAGAAGCACTTTATGAATTTCCTGTTCTTGATATTAATGTAAATATTCCTGAATGGATTTCTATTTTAAAACCAGATAATTGGTTAAAAAAATACTTCATGGATAAAATACGTGAAAGTGTCAATGAAGTTGATAAGTTAAGAGATGTAGATAAAATTACTGACAGTTTTAAAAATTTAGAAAATATAAATAAAGCTTATTTATCTGATATTAATACTGCAACTGGTAATGTTACTATTAATCTTCATGCACCAGATAATCTATTTGATCAAATTTTAAAAGAAAGTATAGGAGTAAATGTTGAAAATAAGGCGCAACTTTTGAAGTTATTTCAAGATTATAGCGAAGCTAAAATGGAATACGATCAAATTAAAGGAGCACTTAAACAAGTAAAACAAAGTGGATATGGTATTGCTTCCCCTTCCCTAAAAGATATGCGATTGGATACTCCAGAAATTATTAAACAAGGAACACGTTACGGTGTAAAATTAAAAGCAGTTGCACCAAGTATACACATGATAAGAGTTGATGTAGAATCTACATTTGAACCTATTATAGGTAGCGAACTACAAAGTAAAGAACTTATTAATTGTTTAACTAAAGATACGGAAACTAATCCAGAAAATATTTGGAAAAGTGAAATATTTGGTAGAAGCTTAGACGTTATTGTAAAAGAAGGTATTCAAGCTAAATTATCTATGATGCCTGATAATATAAGATATAAACTTCAAACAACTTTAACTAAAATAATTAATAAAGGTTCTAATAACATGATTGCTATTGTATTATAAAACTGTAAAGATTTAATCCTTACAGTTTTTCATATGTGATAATTTAAATTTATTAAATTTCATTACAATATCAAGTTTATAATTTTTTTAACAAAAATATCAAAATATAACTCTTATAATTAATTCTAATTTATTGATAAGATATATGGTTCATCTTTTGTCCCATTACCTTTAGAAAAATACACATCTTTCCTTAAATTCAAAACTGGTATAACATTTTTTAAAGTATGTACTTGAATATCATCTTCAATGTAACCATATTTATTCATTGTAAAAACACACGGATATCCCCAATGAAATGTTCGTGGAGTCGAAAGCCACATATCATTAGTATTTCCATTTAAGTAATAACTAGAATTATGAATATTTTTTTCTGCACCTGCAAAAGTTAATTCATCTACTGATAATAATCCTATTTTTAAATCATATTCTCCTCCATATAATTTATCCGTATTTGGACATATAAATGAAGGTGTGCTAAATCTATTATATATTCCATAGTGTAAAGTCCCAGTATTATTTATAGAGAAAGTTGTTGTATCATTACAATATTTTGTACTTGTTAGTATTTTATCATATTCTTTCATATTTTCTTTATACCAATTATCTAAATAAGTTTTTATTGTACTATCTATATTTTTACTATTTGAATCTAATACTACTTTTCCATTAAATTGATATGCATTATATTTTATATTAGACGGTGATTCTATTGTTGTTATTTGATATAAAATTGAATACTTATCCGTTGAATCAGAAAATAGCGTATATTTCCCTTCACATAATTCTTTATTATTAAAACACTCTTCTCCTGTATGTAATACTGGATTTACTAATGTATATCCTCCATTTTTACGATCTACTGTTACTTCATCTGAAAAGTAATAACTATCTGTTGATAAAATATTTCTAATAGATTCATTAGATTTTTCTCCTATTTCATACCCTATTCTTGTTTTATATGTATACCCTACATACTCCTCCGAATAATGATCTTTATTAAATTCGCTCTTACCTATAGAACCATTCGCAACTATTCTTATTGTTCCATCTCCATTTATTCTTACTATCCTAAATAACATGTCCTCACCTTTTTTATGATAATCATCTGTATTGTCCCATTTTAAACCAGGTATCTTTACATAGTTATTCTCTACATGTCCCCTAAAGTAATAGGTTTTTCCATCACTATCCGTGTCTTGATATAATCCATTTTCAACAGTTACTTGTGATTTTTTTGGATCTGTACTTTCTGTTAATGTATCATAATATTCTTGTGATACTGCTGCTTTACTAAAATCTGGTGTATCAGTTATTACATTTTGGTTATTTTCTCCAAGTATAGC
>CANRKE010000042.1 GCA_947631135.1 uncultured Bacilli bacterium
TCTTTTCTATCAATATTATTAATTATCATATTTACTAATTCGTAAGGTGAACTAACCCAAGAAATAGTATTATCATTATAAAGATCTATAAGTGCATATAAATTAAATATTGTATTATTATCTAATTTTAATAATGTTGCCATATCTTGTGCATTTAACATTTGTTTATTCTCTACTATACTATCATTGATAATAAACTGTAATAAAGTAAGATTATCTTTATCACTACTTTCTAAGTCAGATAAATTATTTAAAGTTAAATCAATAAGTTCTTTTGGACTTAATAACTCATCTTCATCTAAATCAAGAGAAGTATATACTTTATCAACTAATCCAGGAATTATATTATTAAATATTGAATTCAATGTTTGTTTATCTACTTCAGTTATATTTATATTATCTTTATTACTTGAAAACATATATAAACTTAATAAACTATCAATATTTACATCATCTAAATAATTAGTATTAGTTTTGATATTATATAGATTATTTATAAATTGTGATATAGATATCTTTGTACCATTATCATAATTACTATATTTCATAAATAGTAATTGTTTTATTTTATTATTATCAATATTAAATAATTTAGATAATTCATCTATAGTTAATTGATTATTAATTACATCTATATTACTAAATGTATTCATCATAGTAATGTTTTGTTTCATATTTTCATCTATCATATCTTTATAATCATTATTATTCATAATATCATTTAAAATATAATTAGAAAATTCATTTATACTTAATTTAGTATCTATATTATTTTTACTAATATAAAATGTATATAATTTATCAACTAAGTTTTTATCTATACCAAATAGTTTAGACATTTTAGAACTATTTATATTTTTTGTTATAGTATTTTTATCTGTAAATAAAGCTATTTTATTTATATTTTCTTTCATTTCTTTATCTATATTATTAGAATATTTTTCATTATTAATTACATCGCTATTTAAGAAATTAATAAATTCTGATAATGATATTTTAGAATTATTATTTTTTGAATTATAATATATTAATATATCTTCCAATTTACTACTATCAATATCTAATATTTCAGATAATTCATTTAAATCTCTTTCTTTTAAAATCTTTTCTTTATTAGTAAAAAATGTCAATCTATTTATATTATTTTTAAAATTATTATTTAATTTATTACCTATTATTTCATTATTATAAACATCTTTTTGTATAAATTCTATTAATTCATTAAATGTCAACTTTACACTATTCTTATTATAATAGTTATAATAAATTAATTTAAGTAAGTATTCATCTATGTTAATATCTTTACTCATACTAGATAATTTACTATTTAATTTGTCATATGTTAATTCTTCATTTATTGTATTACCATAACATAAAACTTCTTTAATATCATTATTACCTTCTAAATTTCTACAATATTGTGCAATTGCATCTTCATATTTATTATCATATACAATTACCATTTGATTATCTTCCTTAAATATTTTACTTATATCATCATCTTCAGATGATGTGTATAAAATTGTTAAGCTACCTTTTAATATATAACTTCCAACAAATATTAATAGGAATAAAATAGGAAGTACCTTTCTAAATTTATAACTAAAATTACCTAACCATTTTAAGTTAAATTTTATTTCTTTTTTACTAGTTTTTTCAATTGCTTTATCAAATATCAATATTAATGATGGTAGTACAAAGAAAATACTAACAAGACTAAAAAATACACCTTTAGCAAGTACAAATCCTAAATCTTTACCAATTGTAAAACTCATAAATACAAGAGCAAGAAGACCTACTATTGTTGTTATTGAACTACTTGTAATAGATGAAAACGATTTATATAACGCTTCTTTCATAGCTTCAATATTATTATTTTTGTTTTGTTTTTCTTGTACGTATCTATTCATAAGCATTATTGAATAATCCATTGAAAGTGCCATTTGTAAAATTGCAGTTATAGAACTTGTAATGTTAGATACACTATCAAAAATTATATTAGTCCCACTATTTAAAAATACTGCAAGACCTATTACAAATAAAAATAAGAATGGTTCAATATATGATTTACACATTATTATAAGTATTATCATCGCACTAGTTATCGCAACTATCATTATCCAAGATGGCATTACTGGACTATTTTTAACTGCAATACTTCCACTAGTTACAATATCATAATCTTCATATTTTTCTTCTACTTCATCATATACTTGTTTAGCAATTTTTGAATCATCACTATCTGAAACATTTAAAGTGTAAAGTGTATAATTGTCTTTATTGTATTCTTCTGTATCATCATGTAATACACTATCTACTCCATAAATGTTTTCAAGTTCATCATATATATTTTTAACTTCTTTATCAGTTAGATCTTTAAACATTATATTCAATGAACTTTCTAAAGAGTCAGAAAACTCATCATTCATTATTTCATAACCAATTTTTGTTTCAGAATTCTTATCTAAATATTTTATAATATCATAATTGATATTTACTTTTTGTGATAAGAATATTGATATTATAGTTAAAATAATAAACAATATAAGTATTAAATATCTTTTTTCTACAATAAAATTTGTAAGCTTTTTCATCATAATCTCCCCCTTAATAATATATTAAATTTTTAAAGAACAGTTATGATTATATCAAAAAAAAAGAAATAATTAAATATTTTAGTATTAAAAAAAATAAAAACTTACTATATTGTAAGTTCAACTTTCTCTACTTCAGGTACTTCACTTTTTATTGCAAGTTCTATTCCTTCAATAGTATTACCTAAATATCCACACATACTACATGCGCCACCCATTCTAATATATACTATATTGTCTTCATATTTAACAAATTCAATACTTCCACCTTCACTACCTAATATAGGTTTTATTGTTTCTATTACATTTTTAATTTTATCTTCAGCCATATATATTCACCTCTATATTTCCAATTCCATAAGTAATCCATCAACACAATTATAATAGTTTATTCTCCTACTTATAACTTTAAAATTTAATTTGTTGTATAAATTAATCGCACTATTATTATCACATCTTACTTCCAAAGTAATATTTTTATATTCTTTTTCTTTATATTCACTAATTAGTTTATTAAATAACATTAATGCATACTTTTTATTTCTAAATTCTTTTTTTGTAAATACATAAATTATTTCTATTCTATCATATATATCATCAAATATTAAAAAGGATACTACACTATTATCCACTATATAAACATAAAATTTAGTAAATGGACTTTTACCTATAATATCTTTTTTATCACTTATTTTTAATATTTGATCAATATATTTTTTATCACTACTTATCATATAACCTCTTTCAAGTAATTTGGATTAACTTTATGTGGATTAATATTTTCTTGATCCTTATAATAATTTATTACTTTTTCTATATCATATTCATTATTATCAATTATATTATAATTATTATATTCTTTTAATTTATTATCTAATTCTTCATCACTTATTAATCCTTCAAAAATTGTATCATATTTATCATTATATATTCCAACATACGATTTATCTCTTTTATCAGTTATTTTAGATATATAATAATCATATCCAGTATGTCCTATTACTTTATTTTTAAGAGATGAAGCTGTAGTTATTTCTTTATTTAATGTATATGCATAAGTTTTTGCTATTGTAACACCTACTCTAATACCAGTAAATGATCCTGGTCCATTAACTACAACTATTTTATCTATATCATCTTGTTTCATATTATTTCTGTCTAATATCTCTTTAATCTTTGGTACTGCGTAAACCGAATGTTCTCTTATATTATTTAATGTTATTTTATCAACCAAAACATTATCTTTATTTAGTGCAATAATAAGTGTATCACTAGTAGTATCTATGAATAAAATTCTCATAGAATAGCCTCACATATTTCTTCGTATTTTTCACCTATAGGTTTAATGATTAATATTCTTCTTTCATCATCTACTATTTTAAATTTTATATCTAATCTTTCTTTTGGTAGATAATCTTCTATTAAATCTGCCCATTCTATTATTACTACTCCACCTTTATGATAATATTCTTCTATTCCAAGATTTTTAATTTTACCATCTAGTCTATATACGTCCATATGATATAGTGGTAATTCTCCATCATATTCTTTTATTATATTAAATGTTGGGGATGTAATTACTTCCTCTATTCCAAGTGCTCCTGCAAAACCTTTAGTAAATACAGTTTTTCCACTTCCTAAATCTCCCCTTAAACATATAACCATATTTGGGAATTTTTCTGATTCAATGTTTTGAGCTAACTCAATTGTATCTTCTTCTGTTTTTGATGTAAATTTAAACTCCATAATTTCTGTTTCCTTTCTTAAATTTTTTCTAAACAATTATATTATAGCAGATAAGCTTTATCATATACAATATATTTATTATTTTTTTTTATTTTTTTCATAAAATTATTATATATGGTGGTATTATGTCTAAAGAAAACGAATTATTACAAATAAATATTAGTAGAATACTTGTATTAATAATTATTATAACTTTACTACATAGTTTATATCTACTTAATGTTGATGAAAAAAATGTTAAGGGAGAAGCTACTATATCAAATGTATCTAAAAAGAAACAGAGCCTATTAAATAAGCTTGTTATATTAATTGTTACAACTGTTTATCTAATATTACAATACAATAATTATTTAAAACTTAAAAATAGTGGTGCAGATAAAGAAAAGTTAAATAAACAAATTGCTACTGTAATAATATTAATACTTGCTTTTTTATCAATATTAATTGATACTATTATTGGATATAATGAATATAAAAGTGCTTTGGGATCTAGTATAAATTAAAAAAGCCATAGAGGCTTTATTTTGCTTTTTTACTACTTTTTGATGAAGATGTTTTGTTACTTTTTTTTGCTTTCTTTTTTGCTGCTTTTTCTTCATCTTCTTTTTTCTTTTCTTCTATAAATACTTTTTTATAACCTGGTTCTAATTGATATCCGTATGATTTATACGACCAACCTAGTAACATCCCAAGAAAATAACTTACTGTATTTATTAAAGTATAGACATACCATCTTGTTCCATAAAATAGTCCTACTGATGGGAAAAATAATACTGGTACAAATATCCACATATAGAAGTTTAATCCATTTTTATATGTATCAATTGTTCCTATTATTGTAATTGCAATTAAATTTACTGCTACTAAAAATAATATTGATATTATATTTTCTGCACCATTTGGTAAATAATTTATGTTAATATATGGTATTAAATAAAATAAAATCAAATAAATAGCTAAATGAATAAGTATCCTTTTTGTATTCTTTTTCATATCACACTCTCCTATATTTAAATTAAACCATAAAATGGAAAAATATTCAACTATTATCATAAATTTATTATTTAAAAATATATTTATAGTGGGTGATTGTATGGATATTTTTAATGTAAAACTAGATATTCCTTATCCAAAAATTATTGTAAACAAGAAAGATAAAAATTTGGCATATAAAATTATGGATAGTTATGCAGGTATAATAAGTGAATTAACTCAAATAACTCAATATTCATTTCAAAGTTTTTATTTAAATAAATATGTGGATTTAAGTAAAATTCTAGAAAGTATTGCAATGGTTGAAATGGAACATTTAAAAATACTTGGTATATTAATAGATAAATTAGGTCTTATACCTTATTATGCGACTTATAATAATAATACTGCTATACCTTGGAATAGTGATTACGTAAATTTTACAACTGATTATAGATCTATGTTAGTATATAATATTGATTCTGAAAAAGAAACAATAAAAGCATATAATAAAATAATTAGTAGTACTGATGATGAAAATATAATTGCTATTTTTAAAAGAATAATATTAGATGAAGAAAGGCATATACAAATATTTAGTGAATTACTTAAAAATTATGATGAAGATGAAAAGTAGAATGATTACTTACTCCACTTTTCATCTACTTTTTTTTACTTGATCATTATCCATAAAAATAACATTATAGTTGTTATATCTTAACATTACTACATTTTTATTATATAAATCTTTATTTATTCTATTTATTAATTCATATAAATATTTTTCTTTTTCTATATATTTATCTTGAGTCCACTCATTATCACTATCTTTATAAAATTCATCATATCTTATACCTAAAACAATGCAAGAATCTTCTAAAGAATAATTTGGATTACTATCAGGATGATAACAAACATAAGTTTTCATATATGGATCTGAATCAGCTCGTCTTATTACTTTAATATATGTATTATTTATAAATTTTGCTGTTTTTTCATCAATATTGAAATCATTATTATTATATTTATCTGTAATAAATTTTATTTCTTCTGTATTTAGATTACTAACATCTATAGTATTTCTTAAATAAATATAGTCAAGTCCCATATCTGAATAATACTGATATGTATCCATATTATCTTTATCTATCGGTTTAAAATCTAATGGACTATTTTTTAATTTATCATCATATTTTTTTAAATTAAATTCTTGTTTTATCATTTTCTCAAGTAATAATTTATACATTGATAGTATTTTAATATAATTATCATTAAAGTTACCATTTTTATCAATAGCATTCGTTTTCTTTAATTTATCAATATTATAAATGTAAGGGATTGTATTATCAAAATATTCTTGTGTTACTATTTTCATATATTATTCCTCATTTCTATCTACATATGATGTGTTGGAAAGTTGTTTTCAAAATTATCAATAAATTCACTAAAATTGTTGTTTCCATTTAATGAATTATTATTAATTTTAAGTTTTTGAATTATCATTTGATTAGAATTAGGAGCTATACTACCAGATAATTTCTGGTTTTCATATATGATTGCAAAATCTATTCTTTCTAATCCATCGTATGTTATTAATGGTAGCATATTATCTATCATATTACAATTATCTATTTTCAGTGGCTGTTTTGGATCACAATGATCTTGTTGATAGTTAAATATGATATTTTTAATGTCAATACCAGTTGAACATAATGCTTTCATAATATTTTTAATATCTTCAATAGTATTTAATTTATCAAATGTATATATTTTTCTCATAAACATATTGCTGTCCATAATTGATGTATCTAATATTTTCATTAAGATTCCTCCCTTGTTACTTCAATTGATAACCATTGATTATTTTTTTCAAATAAATAATCATTAGCAAATTCATTATAAATATTTACCAACTCATCAGGTGAATTAGATGGTAATTTAATAATAACTTTTTGTTTTGCCGCATCCTTATATGTTGCATATTCACCAAATTTTTCTTTGATTCCATATTTGAAAGTACATGCAGGTGCATTTGACGTATTAACTTTAAAGCTATATACGATAGTATCATTTTCATTATAAGTTGGCAATGATATTACGTTACTTTCTCCTAATATTATCTTTTTTGAAAATCTTCCATCATCTGATAAAGATAAATTAACTTCATTATCAGGATACAAAATATATATATCACTTTGTGACTCCTCAAAATCAATAATTGAATCTATAATAGTACTGTCACTACCACCATTATATATGTATTTTAGGACTTCGTCAATAGTTGCACTTTTTTCTATACTTATTTTTCCTCCACCATGATTATAACCAGTTTTAAGAGCATGTGCATCTCCTACTCTTAATGCAATTGCACCAGTTCGTAATTTTCCAAGTATATTATCTTTAAAATTATAAACATTAATTACTTTATTATTTTCGATAATTTGATGTGTTAATGGCACCCCATTTTGATCAACTTCCACTAATTTTGATATGTCAAAATCATATATTTTTTTATTGTTAATAGTTTGATTATCATACAATTTTTTAATCATATATGATAATTGACTTTCTTGTATAACATTGTTTACTCCACTTGTAGATTTACTATGTATTAATGCTAAACATGCAATCATTTCTGAATTATCCCCAAATATATCCTTATTATTTAATATTTTAATTGCTGAATTAAATGGATGAAATTTTCTATATATTTTACCTTCGTCATCATTTATTACATATATATTTTCATCTGATTTTATATTTCCGTTAATATCAAATTGGATATTTAAATTAAGTGCTTCAGCAATTTGAATTACTTGATCTTGTGATAATCTTTCTCTTTTTTCTTTGTTAATTACAGAGTATGTTCCACTTGTTTCTTGTTGTATATCGTATCCCATAGATTTAAATTTTTCTAAGTTATTATCAGATAAATAATAACCAATATCATCTGACATACCTAAATCATGAACTATACCTGACATATATATTATATCTTCATCAACATTGCAAAAAATATTATTATTAAGGTTTCCATTGTTAATCATTTGATTTAATATTTTTGACATTTTTTTTGATTCATCTGCTACTCGTTTAACATGTACAAAATTATGTTCTTCAAATCCTAGGAAAAAGTTTTTTCTTAATCCAGTGTTTCGAGCATTAAGATATAACGTTACAAGTTTTGGAGAAATATTTTTAATTATTTGTATAGAATTATATATATCTCTATAATAGCTATTATTAAAAATATCGTTTATAGAATTATCATATTCTAACTCAAATGAAGGATTAGTATTTAATTCATTAAGATAATCATATATATTTATAATGTTTTTAGGTGCATCATCAATAATTTCTATATTGTCTTCTAAGTTATTACTATCTATATTTGAGAAAGTTGAAGTAGGATTATTATTTACAGAATTGAAATTAATATTACTACTATTACTCAAATTATTTGCATTTTCAATTACAGTATTCGTATCAACTTCTGTTTTAAGTCCGAGATTTTTTATGGATATTTTAGAAATATAAAACCCAGATTTATATAACTCTGAAAAATTAATATATGCTTTTTGACCCCAAGTACTAACTATTAATTTATTATCTGGAGTTATTCCTGTAATAGTCATTGCATGTGCACCAGATAACTTATATGATCCTCTACCTTCTATATACATTAGTAGTGGATTTTTTTCAGTTGCTGGTACATTTATTTGCATATATTCACCATTAGATAACTCTTGAATAATTGATTGTTTCAAAATTGAAATATTTGTTGGAGTATTTATTATAGTAGAAGTAACTTTATATTTATATTTACTATTATCTGATAGAAATTTTTCGAGAGCAGCATCAGTACTACCATCAATTTGAAAATAAAACTGATCATTTATATATTTATCTGTATTATCACATTTATATAATTTACTTTTTAATACTTTGTCTTTTATTTTCCAATTTCCACTAGAATCTTTATATATTAAACTATTGTTAGTTTCTGGATTATAGTTCATATATGCAAATAATTTAGTTAAAGTATAAGTATTATCTAAGGTTATCTTATTATGCTTTTTCATATTATATTTATTTACACTAAATATTTCATAAAATTCTCTATCGCTTAATAATTTCATTAATTGGTTTAATACAGCGACATAAGAACAAGCACCGTTTTCATTAATAATTGATAAAAACCGAGCTGCTGTTGTGTCATCCATTCCAGGAAAAATTTGTGTTTGAACATAGTACATTAAATTTTTAAATTTACGGCCAATTGGAATAATGCCCATAAATATATCTGTTCTACCATTATCAAATTCCTGACCAATATTTACTGATCCAAAGTATTTACCAACAGCGTTTACTGATCCAAAGTATTTACCAACAGCACTTTGAACGTTTCCATATTGGTTGTTAATATTGTTAAATTGCTCATCTAAACTTAACATACCCTTATTACGGATAAAGTTATAATTATTATTATATATATTACAATAATAAGAATAGAATCTATTAATAGCAGCAATATTAATAGTTTTTCCATCTCTAGTAAAATTTAATAATTTATTTCTAAACTCATTTAAATTATAATAACTTTTAAAATCATAATCTACAAATTGTGTATCAATATTCTTTCCATTTAATATATCTATTATAATATTTATATTCCCGCCATAATATGTATATATAGATCCAGCAAAATTTGCAAGTGCTTCCTCTCCTAAAATGTAATTATCAAAATTATTAATTTCTTTAACAATATTAGTAGTATCCTGATTATTACATAATTTATTATATAAATCATTTAGGTAGTAATAATAAGAATTGACATTTATACCCAAATTATTCCAATCATGCATATTTTCTATATTTACTATTTTATTTAATACTCTAAAATTTATTAAAGATTTAAGCTTATTCGCAATAAGTTGTTGTTCGCTATTTAAATTATATATATTTTCTCCTAATAATTCAATAATTTCGGGATTTAATACATTGCTATTTACATTGTTAACAAAATAGTTAATTTTACTTTGAAAATTATTATTAAATATATCATAAAATTCATCATAAAATGTTTTAATGTTTCCATATAACATATTGACTTCCATTAATATAGATGAACTACTACTCTTATTATTAATATGATCAATAATTGTTTTATAGGAATTTATATATCCTTCAAGTAAACTATTTTTAGTTTTATCTTGGTTTATTTCATAAATCATATCTTTTATAGAATTTAATTTAGTATTTATTACTGATTCATTAATAATATTACATACAGTATCTATTGCATTATAGTCTATTGTTCCACTATTATTAAATTTGTATACTATATCGTTTAATTTATTAAATAGCTCCTGCTTTAAATTATTATCTATATTGTTAATATTATCTTCAATGTCATCAACAATTCCATAGTACACATTATTCAATATGTTATCATATGTATGTATAAAATTTAGAATTTCTCCATTAGAATATTGATTATTATTTGTATCATTTATGTTGTAATTATTGCCTTGTTCTGATGTATAATTTTCATCAGCAGTTAATACAGGTTCAAAATTATTAAATATACTAATTGAAGGAGTAACATATGCAGATGCATTAGATAC
>CANRKE010000043.1 GCA_947631135.1 uncultured Bacilli bacterium
GATAAAATTATTATAATTCTAAATAATGGATTTAAAGTTTTTAGACATATAATATATCATGAATAATATAAGGGTTTTTATTTTTTACTCCAAAATTACTCCAAAATTTAATTCTGTCTTACTTTCTATACTTTATATAAATTGTTTGCATTTTTCTTTTAAAATTATTAAAAATGTGATATAGTAATAATAGCTGATGATGAAAATAAGGGTGTGAAAAGAATGGAAGAAAAAATAATTGTATATGATAAAAATAATAATGCAATAAATTGTGATATAGTTATAAAGTTTGATTTTTGTGATCAACATTATATAGTATATACAGATAATTCATATAATGAAAAAGGTGAGTTTAATTTATATAAAGCTTTAGTTAGTGAAGATAATAAATTGTGTGATGTAATAGATGTAGATGTAATTCCTATATTTGATAAATTAATATTAGATTATAAAAAGAAAGTTGTTATGGGTGAATTATAATGTATAGTTTTAATATAAATAATAATAGTAATTTTGATTATGAAAAAATGAAAAATAGAATATTAATTGCTATTAAGTATACATCAGAAAAATATGGAATAAGTGTTAATGAAAATCTTAGGAATACAATATATGAAATTATTGTAAATAAACAATATGATTACATTACAAGGGATAGGGGATTACGTAGTGAAATAAAACAATATACTTCTGATGATTTTGTTGATTTAATTTGTCATATAGCAAAACAAAAAAGTGATAGCTTATATAATGGTTTAGTTGTAGAACATGATAATAAATATTATATATCTGAAGATACCATAAAATATTTAATTGAATTTTGTTGTAATTATGAATTACTACCGCTTATTAATAATTTAAATATACAAACATCATCATATAATGAAAAACAAAATCAAGAATTAAAATCTGAAAATGTTAAATATAATAAACCATCAGATGAACTACGTAATGCAATTTTAACCGGGAAACAAACAAGTTTATCAAATTCATCTTATATAAGTAATGGGATGTATGCATATAGTGATGTTGGACTTAGAAGAAAAAATCAGGAAGATTCTTATTATATTGGTGTTCATCCAAACAATTCAGATTTTAAAATTATGATGGTTGCTGATGGTATGGGTGGAGTTCTTAATGGTGAAATTGCTAGTAATATGGTTATAAAAGAAATTATGTTATGGTTTGAAAATTTACCTAGTCAAGAATATTATAATTTTGATAATCAACAATTATCTGTAGATTTACAAAAGAAAATTATTGAAATTCATAAAAAACTTTGTAATACTATAGAACAAGGAGGAACTACATTATGTTTATCAATCAAAAAAAATAATTCTATATTAATGTGTAATATTGGCGATTCACAAGGTTATGTCATGAAAGATGGAAAATTAATATTTGCAACAACACCAGAAAATATTCCAACAGTATATTGGAAAATTCCCTCTTCATTTTCAAGGTATCACGTTGATAACAATGTAATTATGTCATGTATTGGACCATCATATAATAATAAATATCCCGTAGGAAATTTTAATAACATTAAATTACATGATGAAAATAATTATAAAGTTATATTATGCTCAGATGGAGTATCAGATTGTATGACTGATGAAGATATAATAAATATAGCACGTAAAAGCAATAATCCAGCTTCGGATATAGTAAAAATGGCTATAACTAATGATTCATACATAAAAAAAGATCTAATGAAAGCTGATAAAGAAACAAAAGAATATATTAAAAAGCTAATTGAAAAAGGTGAAATGCATGAACATATTAATGGTGGAAAAGATAATACTACAGCTTTAGTTGGTGAAATAAATAATAGTAAAAAGTTATAATTTATATAAAGAAACTGATTTATAATGGATTCAGTTTTTTCTTTTCAGTTTTGTTAGAATTGACAATGAAAATAATTTAATATATAATATTTTAACAAAAATATAAATTAAATAACTGTGGAGGGATAATTATGAAATTATTTTTAATTAGACATGGTGAATCAATGCAAAATACAAAAGAAAATTATATGGTTGGCTTACCTGATCATAAAGTATACTTATCAGAAAAAGGTAAAATAGAAGCTAATAATGCTGGTTTATTTCTAAAAAACTATTTAACAGAAAATAATATAGATATTAAAAATGCTACTTTATGGGTTAGTCCATATCAAAGAACTAGAGAAACTGCACAAATAATAAATGAACAGCTAAATATAAATAAAATAAAAGAAGATATTACTTTAATTGAACAAAGATATGGTTTATTTAGCGATAAGGAAATTGAAACAATTAAAAAATTATATCCTGAACAATTTAAGTTTTATGATAATTATTGGAAAAATGATGGTAAATTCTATGCAAAATTGCCTCAAGGAGAAAGTCCATATGATGTAGCACTTAGAACAAAACAATTTTTAGAAACAATATTTAGAGATGATAGTGATGTTTTATTTGTAGTATCTCATGGAACAACAATAAGAACGATTGTAATGAATTGGTTTCATTATTCTCCTGAATGGTTTAATAAAGAGCCAACTATGAAAAATTGTTCAATTAGATTAATTGATAGAGAAAAGAATGAAGAAAAATATATATATGGAGGACCGGTAAAAAAATTGAAAAAATAATAATTTGTGTTAGTATGTAGAAAATAAGCATAATTTATGATATAATTTATATGCAATTAAGGAGATGGTAGGCATATGTTGGATAAAAAATATATTGCAAGTGAAAAAGAACAAAAATGGTTAGATTATTGGAATAAGGAACAAATATATAAATTTATTCCCGATAATAGAAAAATATTTTCTATTGATACACCACCACCAACTGTTAATGGTAAAATTCACATTGGGCATATATTTTCATATTCTCAAATAGAAATGATTGCTAGATATAAAAGATTGTGTGATTATAATGTATTTTATCCATTTGGATTTGATGATAATGGACTTCCTAGCGAAAGATTAGTTGAAAAAGAACAAGGAAAGAAAGCACATGAAATAGGAAGAGAAGAATTTTCTAAGTTGTGTTATGAAACAACTGACAAATATGAAGATGAATTTAAAGATTTATTTAGTAGTGTCGGTCTAAGTACTGATTGGTCATTAAAATATAAAACAGTAAGTCCAGAAACAATTAGAATAAGTCAAAAATCATTTTTAAAGATTGCAAAAAATGGAAATTGTTATCATAAAGAAAGTCCTGCATTATGGTGTAATGAATGTTTAACTTCTATTGCTCAAGCTGAACTTGAAACAAAAACTTTAAAAACTACATTTAACTATGTTGTATTTAAAACAAAAGAAGATAATGAAGAATTTACAATTGCAACTACAAGACCAGAATTATTACCTGCAATAGTATGTGTGTTTGTAAATCCAAATGATGAAAAGCATAATCATTTAATCGGTAAAACAGCTCATATTCCAGTAATAGACGTAGATGTACCGATATTAGCAGATGAAAAAGTTGCAATGGATAAAGGTACAGGAGTAGTTATGTGTTGTACATTTGGTGATCAAACAGACATTGAGTGGTGGAAAAAATATAATCTACCATTGAAATATATTTTTACTGATGATGGAAAAATAATTGATAGTGTTCCAAATTATGGTGGAATGAAAATTAAAGAAGCTAGAAAAAAAATTATAGAAGATTTACAAGCAGGTGGCTATGTAGTAAAAATTGAAGAATTAGAACATGAAGTTCAAACACATGAAAGATGTGGTAGAGAAGTAGAATACTCTGTTATGAAACAATGGTTTGTTGATATTATGAATCATAAAGAAGATTTTTTAAGAATAGGTAATGAGATAAAATGGTATCCAGAATATATGCATGTACGTTATGATGAATGGGTTAATTCTATTGCTTGGGATTGGTGTATATCAAGACAAAGATATTTTGGTGTACCATTCCCAGTATGGTATTGTAAAGACTGTGGTAATCCTATATTTGCTTCAGAAAAAGATTTGCCGGTAAATCCATTAATTCAAAGTCCTAATATAGATAAATGTCCTAAATGTGGATGTAAAAAATTTAATCCAGAAACAGATGTTATGGATACATGGGCTACATCATCAGGTACACCACTTATAAATATGAGATATGGTGAAAAGAATAATTATGAAAGTATATTAAGACCTATGAGTTTAAGAATGAATGCACATGATATAATTAGAACTTGGGATTTTTATACAATTGTTAAAAGTTATTATATGTTTGGAGAAAAGCCTTGGGAAACAGTTGCAATCTCTGGATTTGGATTAAATTCCAGTGGAGAAAAAATAAGTAAGAGTAAAAACAATAGTGAATTAACTCCACAAAAGGTAATAGAACAATATTCAGCAGATGTATTTAGGTATTGGGCTTCTTCTAGTAAACTTGGAACTGATAGTTATTTTTCTGAACAACTTATGTCTATAGGTAAAAAACTTATAAATAAAATTTGGAATGTATCTAAATTTATTGAAATGCATCTATCTGATTATGAAGATAAAGAATTTAATAATTATGAATATATTGATAGATGGATATTAGGTAAATATATGGATATGGAAAAACAATTTAAAAAATATATGGATGAATATGAAGTTGGTTTAGCACTAAATAGCTTAGAAAAATTCTTTTGGAATTTCTGCGATAATTATATTGAAATAGTTAAACATAGATTATATAGACCAGAAGAATTTGGTGAAATACCTAGATATTCAGGACAAAAAACTGTATATATACTACTATATAAATTACTTCAAGATTTTAGTATTTTCTTCCCATTTATTACTGAAGAAATATATCAAACTATATATCATAAAGAAAAATCAATACATATTACAAAATTTGAACAACTTAATTTTAATTATGAAAAAGAAGTTAATAATGGTGATAAAATAATTGAAATAATAAGTATTGCTAGAGGAGAAAAAACTAATAATAACGTTTCACTTAAAACACCTATTGAAAAGATGGAATTAAGTTTGAGTGAAGATATGGAACAAGCAATTAATGATTCAATTAAAGATTTTAAAGCTACCTTATTTATTGAAAATTTAGTAACTAAAAGAATAGATGATAATTATAAAGTTGATAATATTAAATTGAATTTAGAAGAAAAATAGTTTAAGTAGTATAGGGAGGTTTGATAGTATGAACATCATGGATGAATTATTAAATTTAAAAAATAAATTAAAATCAGCATGTATACCATCGTATGATCTTAATAATAAAGTAGATGAATTTATCGATTGGTATGCAAATAATATTATTGGAGGAGAATATACTGATATACGTGAGCATTTTTCAATAAAAATGAGAAACTTTATAGAAAAAATTGCTGTGTGGTATGAATTAAGATATCCAGATTATGAAGTCAATAGAATAATGCATTGCACAGATCAAGAATCTAAAAAAGTTAGTGATGAAATGTTTAATAAAAATAATTATATTAATCAACTATTTGATTTAGATTCGGAAGTTAGAATACCCGATTGGGATGAATTTTATAATGCAAAAGCATTTATTAATTCTTTACCTATTGATGAGCAATGGTACTTTAAAATACCTGAATATAGGGATATAGTTTATTGGAATCGTAATAAAAATATTTCTCACTTGCATTTAAGTAAAAATGGAACAGTTGTAAAATCAGAAATGTATAGTGTAATTCCAGGACTTTCAAACAATGATTTTGAGGGTAAAAATATTAAAGACGTAGTTAAAATGATAAATGATAAGGGAATTAAATTTCCTGAAAATAGTGAATTCATAAAAGCAATTAATGATTATGATAATATGTCTTATCAAAAAGAAGAAATGTTAAATTGTGTAATGTACAGAATTATTGAACGTGGTGGAAATCGAATTGGACCTCGTAGAGCATTCCTATTTGCTAAAGAATTTGGTAGAAATATTGATATTCCAATGATGTATGGTGTTGATTTTTCTGATCCAGGATTAATGCTATTTATAGATGAATATATAAAAGCTGGAGGTTCTAAAAATTTAAAATGTTATGAAGAATATTTTTCAAAAAATAAGAAAAATCAAAAATTAGACACTATATCCATTGAAAAATTAATATTAATTGAAAATAAAAATACATCAATATATACACCTGGAGAGAAAGAACAATATCAAAAATTGATTAATGTTTTATCAAGTCGAATTGATACAAATGTAGTAAAACAAGAAAAAGTAAAAAAACTAAGACTACAAAGAAAGTTAGAAAAAAGTAAAAATAGCTAGAATTTAATCTAACTATTTTTTTATGTTAAAATTAATTTTACAATAACAATAAGTGCGAAAACTAATCTATAAAATGCAAATATTGCAAAATCTTTTTTCTTTATATAATTAAGTAAAAATTTAATACTTATTATTCCAAATATTGCTGATGTTGCTATACCTACAATTAAATTTATATCAAAACTATTAATCATATCAGGGAGTTTGAGTAATGTGGCTCCAACAATAATTGGTACAGATAACATAAATGAAAATTTTGCAGATGCAACTTTTGATAGACCAGTCAAACGAGCAGCTAACATTGTTGTTCCAGATCTTGAAAATCCAGGGAAAATCGCTAAAGCTTGACTAAGTCCAATTATAAATGCTTGTTTAAGAGTAATATCTTTATATTCTGTTTGATTTTTATAATGTTTTTCAGCCCATTTATCACCAATATAAATAAATATTCCCATAACAGCAAGAAAAATTGCAATTAATAATGGTAAGTGTCTAAAAATATTTTCAATATAATCCTCAAAAATCTTACCTAATAAAGCACCTGGAATAGTAGCTATTACAAGATACCAAAACATTCTATTTTCAAATGAATTTTTCTTTTTAACAACCTTATTAAAAGCACCCATAGCTAATTTCCACCAATCTTTAAAAAATATAATTAATACAGCAATCAATGTACCAAAATGAAGTGCTACATCAAATGATAGAGAATGTTCTGGAATATTTAATAAATAGGGAACTAAAATTAAATGTGCAGATGATGATATTGGTAAAAATTCACCAATACCTTGAATAATTCCTAATAATATACTTTGTAAAATTTGTGTCATATTAAAACCTACTTTCTATTAAACATTATTATTATATTTTAATTTTATTATTATGTAAATAGATTTTATTCATTTAAATTAAGTGAATTATAACATATATCAAAATATTCTAAAAATTTTTTTGCTTCATCATTAGAAGTTAAATATGAAATACTAATTCTAAGACTATGTTTTGCACGTTTTTGATTTTTAGTTAATTCTAATACAGCTCTACTTATAGTATCATTACTTGAACAGGCACTTTTAGTTGAAATATATATATCATATTTTTCTAATGCATGCATAAATGTTTCGGGTTTTATATTAAGAACACTAATATTTAATATATGTGGAATACATTTATCATTACTATTAATAATAACATTTTTATATTTTTTTAATCCATCTACAATTATTTTATTTATATTAAGTACATGATTATATTTTTCATCTATATCTTCATAAGATAATCTTAATGCTTTAGCAAGTGATACAATTAATCCAACACAAGGTGTACCTGCTCTATAACGAGTTGTACTATCTCCACCATGTATAAGTGGTTCTATCACAATATTTTTTCTTTTGATTAAACATCCGATACCTTTCATTCCATAAAATTTATGTGCAGAAAAACTTGCAAAATCTACATAGTCAAAATTTATTTTAATTTTACCTATTGATTGAGTCATATCTACATGAAAATATGTTTTACTGTGTTTTTTAATAATTTTCCCTATTTCATTTATATTCTGTGTAATACCTAATTCACTATTTGTACTACTTATAGTAACTAATATAACATTATCATCTAATTTTTTTTCTAAATCATCAAGATCTATTAATCCATTATCATCTGTTTTAATATATTCTATAATTATTCCCTTTTTTTCTAAATATTCTAAAGGTTTATAAATAGATGAATGCTCATAATTAGTAGTAAGAATTTTATTACCTCTATTTTTATATGTAGAATAAATACTTTTTATAACAGTATTATTTGATTCAGTAGCTCCACTAGTATAAATTACTTCATGATCTTTTAAGTTAAGTATATTTTTAATTTGATTTGTAGAAGCATCAATAATATTCTTAGAAGATAATCCTAATTTATGTAATGAATTTGGATTTCCAATATATTCACTACAACACGTAATATAACTATTTAATACATCCCTAGATACTGGAGTTGTTGCTGAATAATCTAAATAAATCATAATATCACCTACCCATTACCTATTCTAACAGAAAAATAATGTAAAAGTAAATATGTTTTTTTATGTATTTTGTTGTAAAATATTGGTAAATTTTGGAAATATTCTACTTTTTTGGTTGATAGGACAAAAAGGTTGCTTATATAAAATTTCTTTTGTGCAATAATTAAGAGGGTGAAGTAGTATATGAAGAATGAATACAAATACGACGAAGATTTCAAATTAAAGATATGTAAAAATATCAGAAAATTTAGAAAAGATAGTGGTATGTCAGTATTGAGAGTATCCGAATTAGTTGATGTAACACCTGAGTATTTTAAACGTATTGAATCCATCAATGATCCAAGAAAAAGTTGTTCTTTAAAAATGTTGTATAAATTATCAATTATTTTTGATAAAAAATTAGACGACTTTTTAAAGGATAATGATGAGTAGTAATATTTTTACTACTTATTTTTCTTTACTAAGTTGTACTTTTTATTCATTTAATGTATAATAATATCATCAATTTAAGAAGGAAGCGATCGTATGAAAAGATTATTAACAGGACTACAACCTAGTGGAGATTTAACTATAGCTAATTATATTGGTGGTATTAAAATGACTCAAAAGTATCAAGATGAATATGAATCATTTATATTTGTACCTGATATGCATTCTATAACTGTAGAACAAGATAGTAAGACATTACATGAACGTATTAGAAAAAATGTATGTCTTTATTTAGCATGTGGAATAGATCCTAATAAGAATACTATATATATACAATCAGAAAATTTATATCATGCTAATCTATCTTGGATTTTAGAGTGCAATACATATTTTGGAGAAGCAAGTCGTATGACACAATTTAAAGATAAATCAGCTAAAGGTAAAAATTTTAGTGTTGGATTATTTACTTATCCAATATTAATGGCTTCTGATATTCTTCTTTATGATGCAGATTTAGTACCAACTGGAATAGATCAAAAACAACATGTAGAGCTTGCTCGTGATATAGCAATTAGATTTAATAAAAAATATGGTGATACATTTACAGTACCTGATTCACTTATACCTAAAGTTGGATATAAAATTATGGATTTACAAGACCCAACTAAAAAAATGAGTAAATCAAGTGAAAATAAAAAAGGTACTATATTTCTTTTAGATGATACCTCATCAGTAAGAAAAAAAATAATGAGTGCAGTTACTGATAGTGAAAATAAAATTTATTATGATGTAGATAAAAAACCTGGTATTTCTAATTTATTAACAATATATTCCTCTATAAAAGATATTTCAATAGATAATGCAGTTAATCATTTTAAAGATTATAATTATGGTGAATTAAAAAAGGAAGTTGCACAAGTTGTTATAGATAAATTAACTGATATACAAAATAAATATAATGAATATATAAATAGTAGTATTGTTGATGAAATATTAGATGCTGGTAAGAATAAAGTAAATGAAATGGCTAAGAAAAAATATGAAGATGTTATTAAAAAGGTTGGTCTTGGTAGATAATTTAGGTGATATATATGAAAAAGATAAATTTAATATTATTGATTTTTATATGTTTAATTTTTACTGGTTGTTTTAATAAAAAAGAAAAGAAAGTAGAAGAAAAAAGTAGTGTTGTTGAAACTGTTTGCCGTGGTGAGGAGAAAATGGAAAATGGTATAACAGCAAATGTTAGATATGAATTAAAATCACAAGATGATAAAGTTCTTAATCTTAAATCTATTGAAACTATAGAATCAGATGATATTTCATTTTTAGAAGAAACAAAAAAAAGTATAGAAAATACATATTCAATATATAGTGATATAAAATATTATGAATATGATGTTAATATAAATGAAAATAAATTAATTAGTACTGTAAATATAGATTATGATAAGATAGATTTAAATAAATTAGTTAGTATTGATGAAGGTAATAAAAATATTATAGTAGATAATAGAGTTAGTTTAAGTTATTTAAAAAATATGTATGAATCATTAGGTAGTGTATGTATTGATAAATAAATGTTATAATTTAAGAAAAGAGGGAGAATATGGGAATATATTTAAATCCAGGAAATGAAGACTTTAAAAGAAGTATAAACTCAAATATATATGTGGATAAAACAGCAATGGTAGTAGAGTTAAAATATGATAAGACAGCTGATAGCGCATTAGATCAAATAAAGAGAAAGAAATATACAAAAGTATTTAAATCATATAGAGGAGAAATACTACTTGTTGGAATAAATTACAATAAAGAAACTAAAAAGCATGAATGTGTTATTGAAAAGGTAAAGAAATAATATAACTTTACAATAAAAATTCAAAAACAAGTCAAAAGTACTTGCACATATCAAAAAAATCTGATAATATGAGAGTGTAATAGGAATAGGGTAAGCCCTCTCCATAAAGAAATATGCACAAACATATGTTCGTGTGGGGGGGGTGAATATATATTCTTATAAGCCTTAAGCTTACCTAAAATTTAGGTAAGCTTTTTAAGTGATAAAAAGTAAACAAAGGTTTGCACATTTACCAATAATTACCAACAAAATTCTACACATTTTTGGTGTATAATGGTATTGAAAGTAGGAGAGTGAAATAATATGGAAAAGGAAAATAATAAGAAGAAAGTAGGTATACTA
>CANRKE010000044.1 GCA_947631135.1 uncultured Bacilli bacterium
CTTAATTTAGTACATTCACTTATTGTTTTATTATCTATTTTTCTTTTTAACATTTCAATAGCTGTATTTGTGTTTGCCCTATTTTCTCCTTTTCTTTCACCACTTCTCTCACCACTTTCAAATACATCAATTGTATATGCTGCATATGATTTATCAAATACATCTCCAAGTTCTAGTGTTTTACTTTCTAATATTTCATTTGCTTCTTTTATTATTGAACTTTCTTCAATCATCTCTTCATCCTCCTCTAACTTCTTATATAATTCTTTATTTGTATTTACTATATATCCTAATATTCTTGTTCTTCCATCAATATCTGCAATGTTACTTGTATTATATAACGCATTACAGATTTTGGCAAGATTTACATGATATATTTTATAATTTTTACTTTCTTTTATTCCCTTAACTTCTTCTTTTATATAACATTCATATATATCTTTATCTAATCCATACTGGTCGTAGTTATCAAAAGATATCATTATGAATTTTGTTTTTCCTATCTTTTTACCTTTATCTACCATAGAATAACTTACACCATTAAATGTTTGAATATTTTTATTTATTAACTCTTTAGATTTACGTACATTACATTCTAACAATATAAAATAATCTCCTACTTTTATTACTTTATCTGCTATACTTCTTCTTTGTATTACATTAATAACTTTTAATTCACTATCATACTCAATCATATTATCTTTAATATATTCATAATCTAGATCAATAAAGTAAGATATAACTTTCGCACAATAATTTCTTATCTTAAATAAATCTTTAAAAAGTATATCAATATAACAAGGTAATTTAAAACCCTCATACTTTAAAAGTAATTCATTTAAATCATCCCTAGTTTTATTCTTTTTTCTGTTTAATTTGAAGAATTCTCTTACAAATTTATTTTCTTTTTTTAAATATGAATTATTCACCATAATTCCTCCTTTCTTTAATAAACGATGCCATATTAACACAATAAAAACCATCTGTCAAATGGCTAAAAGTAGCAAAAAAGTGAATTTTGTATACAGAAATAATCAAATTATTTTCAAAAAAATTATTTTTGAAGATAATTTGCTCTTTTTTGAGCTCAAAACTCTGATTTTTGAAAAATTAAATTTTTTTCAATTTTTTTTAATTTTCTTGATAAATAACAAAAAATACCATAACTTTTAACATTATGATATTTTGATTTTTTAATAATAAGCTTGAAATAGAGGTGAGGTATCATCACTTGATTCTATTATAGTATTTCCATCATATGTTTTAATCTTTGGTAAAGTTATTGATTCATACTCTGCTTTATCTTTTTTAGTTCCATCAGAATTTATAAGTCTTACTATTCGTTTATTTTTATAATCTATATAATCCCTTGTGTTATCTACACTTTTTAATGGATCATGTCCAGTTATATCTATTGTTATATTTTGAATATTAAAGTTTTTTCTTACTATAATTCTTGAGTAATAGATTTCTGTATTTGGTGTATTATTAATGTTTGATTGATATGAATATTTTATATATTTTGTACCATATCCAAAGTGAGAAAAATTCCAGTATGAGGAATAGCCTTCTCTAATTTGTTCATAGCAATTATAATCTTTACTGTAAATTTTATATACTGTTAACCAAGGTTTTTGTGCACCGTTAGATCCACTTTGAGATACAATTGTACCCTTTTTAAAGGTACCGTGATTCCATGGATAAATAAGTGTAATAGTATTATCTTCTTTATTTATACCTTCATATGTGTATATTGCATTTCCCCACCAATTATTTTTTGAATATGTTTCAGGTGGATATGTATATCCTCTAGAATCTGTATAATTCCAAAATATGAAATTTCTATCATATGTTGGTGTTGAATCTGTCACATTATATTTTGAAATATCCTCTAAATACACTGTTCTATCCCCATCATTTAAATCGCGTGCTAATCTTGTAGTGTTTTTATATGAAATATTAAATTGAATCATTGAATTTTTATCTATATCAAATGAACTAATACCAATATGATTTTGAGCATCTGTTTCATTTTGTTTTGCACATACATTAAAATAGTAAGAATCATCACCAATAATTGATATATACTCATTATTTTCATATGTAGTTGATTTATTTGTTAAAATATTAAAACTACCCAAACTTTTATATTTTTCATCACTATATGTTAAATTAGAAAAATTTGTATTATCCCCTAATTCACCTAATCCATTATCAACTAAATTTTGTGATACAGAAATATTTATTGTTTTGTTATCACCTACATTTTTACCACCAACAGTATTTCCATATATCTTTAAATCATCTAAAGTTCCATTTGTTGTATTTGATATTACTGTTATTTCATCTTTTGGTGTTGAAGCTAATTTTTGCCTTGCTTCTATTTGTATCTTAAAACTACCACTTCTATTTAACATATAACTTTGGTCTATATCATTAGAATTTTCTATCCATAATTGTAGTTTATATTTTTTGATATCTTTACTATCTATTTCTATGCTTCTTTTTAAATAATCTTTTGTATTAGCTAGTTCATGAAAATTGCCTTCATTTACTATTTCATTGTTACTTAATAATCTCCATTTAAAGTTTTCATCTTTTAAAGCTAGTGGTAGATCTATATCAACAAGTTTAATATCATAATATGCATAACTATTTCCTTTATTTTCTACACTAAAGTTAAATACACTAGATTTTTCTTCTATTTCATCATTATTAATTGGTAGTAAATTATCAACTGTTACTTCTTCTCCATCAATATATTCAACATCAAGATTACCTATTTTAGTTGAATTCTCACTAGTACTTGTATTAAAGAACATTGCATAACTCACGACAAGTACTCCTATTATTAATACTATAATAGATATTATTACTACATTTCTTATTATTTTTTTCTTATCCAAAATAAAACACCTACCTCATCCTAAGGTAAGTTATTAGGTCTTATAAATATTATTGACCCCCCCCATATCGAACATATGTTTGTACATGTTCAATACGAAGAGGACCTACCTTTTTTTATTACAATTTCATATTAGCATAATTTAGTTAAAAATTCAATAAAATTGTTTATTATTTTTATTTTTTGAATATTTAAATTTTAATAACATAGTATTAAGTGTAAGTTAAGGAGGAATAAGTTATGGGAACATTAAAAGTTTCATCTAAATCTAATCCAAATTCTGTAGCAGGTGCTTTAGCAAATGTTATTCGAGAAAAAAATGAAGTTGAAATTCAAGCAATAGGTGCTGGAGCTCTCAATCAAGCAATAAAAGCAATTGCAATAGCACGTGGCTTTGTTGCTCCTTCTGGTAAAAATTTAATTTGCATACCAGCGTTTACAGATATTGTAATAGATGGTGAAGAAAGAACAGCAATTAAACTTATTGTTGAAGCAAAATAAAAAAAGTTTAGAAATAAACTTTTTTTATTTATTATTCATTTACTGCATCTTTTAATTTACTACCAGCTTTAAATGAAACAACATTTTTAGCATCAACATGTACTGTTTCACCAGTTAATGGATTTCTGCAATCTCTTGCAGCTCTTTCTTTCATTTCGAAAGTTCCGAACCCAACTAAAGTAACTTTGTTTTTAGTTTTAAGTCCTTCTTTAATACCTTCAATAATTGCTTCTAAAGCTCTACCAGCATCAGCTTTTGTTAATCCTGCATTAGCTGCTGCATATTCGATTAATTCTTGTTTTGACATTTCTTTTACCTCCTATTATGTCTAATCATGTAGCATGTAGCTTTGCTATATTTACTACAATATTACAATACCATTTTTTATATTTTAAATCAATATAAATAAGTTAATTTTATTAAAAAATATATAATTTTTGGCTATTTTTATTAAAAAATACATAAATATAATAAAAATTATACAATAAATGTTGTATCATCAATGAATTTATAAGAAGTTTTATACTTAAGTTCCCTTACTAACTTGAATAAAGCTTCATCTTTTTTCTTAGCTTCTATCATAATATCTATATCTCTATTTACAAATTTAATACTTTCAATAAAGTTAATAAATTCATCAGCATTAACATAATCATGATGTGATCTATAATCTTTTTTAGTATTATTTTTTGGTGATGAATAATGTATTTTAGGATTAGTGCCACTATTATTCCAAGTATTAAATATATCACGTATATAATCATTTAAATCTTTGCCATTATTATTACACATATAATGATGATAATCTAAAACCATCGGTATATTCAATTTTTCACATATTTTTAATACATCACAAATATTAAATACTTTATCATCATTTTCAACAATTATTCTTTTTTTTATATCTTTATCTAGTTTATTAAAACTATTTACAAATCTAGATATACTATTATCTTTACCAAATACACTACTTCCAACATGAAGAACTATACTTGGATAATTTATATCTAGTATGTTTAGAATATTTTTATGATAATTAAGTATACTATTAGTGGAATGTATCACACTATCTTTGATACTATTTAAGACAGTATATTCACTTGGGTGTACATCACATCTCAATTTATTTTTCTTAATATAATTTCTAATATTAATAAATTTATCTATATGATTATCAATGTAATTATAATTAACATTATCGTGTGTTGCAAGTGGTATTAAATTTGATGTTATTCTATAAAAATGTATATTATTTTTAACATTAAATTTAAGTATTTCAAGTAATGTATCTAAATTATGATCTATTATATTTTTTAATATATTATTATCATTAGTCTTATTATAATTAGTATAATTAATTGTTTTAAATGATTTTTCATGTTGTATTGTTGTACAAATTGATACATATCCTAATCTAACTTTCATAAAAGAACACCTCATATATAGTATGAATAGAAAGGATAATATTTATGAGTTTAAAAAAAGAAAAAATAATTAGTGTTATTGCAATATTTCTAATAAGTTCATTAGTACATTTTACTTATAATTTAATACCAATAAATATAGTAAGTTATTTTTTCCCAGTAAATGAAAGTATATTTGAACATTTAAAAATGATAATGACAACATATTTTATTTGGGGTATAATTGAGTATTTTATTTTAAAAAAGATAAAACATAATAATTTTTGTTTATCTACATTAATCTCTAGTTTAGTATGTATTATATTTATATTACTTGTATTTTCACCAATTTATTTGATATTGATGAACAAAAAAGAAAACATGATAGTAACACTAATTATATACTTTATAGGTATAGTAATATCTCAATTTATAAGTTATAAAATATTAAAATCCAAAACTAATTACAAAAAATTAAATTACTTATCAATATTAGTATATATTGTAATTATGTTTATATTTGCATACTTAACACATAATCCAATACATAATGATATATTTTTTGACTTTGAAAAAAAGAAATATGGAATATAAATAATAAAAATACTTAATAATGTTTATGTTAAGTATTTTTATTATTATTTTTATAATATTTACATATATTAATTAATTTACAATCACAACAACTAGGTTTTATTGCTCGACAATTATATCTTCCAAATAATACCAATTGATGATGTGTCTTACTCCATCTATCCTTAGGTAATTTTTTCATAAGTTTTCTTTCTACTGTTAAAACATCATCATTTTTATATGCAAGACCTAATCTTTTTGATACTCTTTCAACATGGGTATCCACTGCAATTGCTGGATAATCATAAATATTACTTAATACTACATTAGCTGTTTTTCTTCCAACTCCAGGCATTTTAATAAGTAGATCTCTATCATTAGGAACAACACCATCATATTCTTCATCTAATATTTTTGCTATTTCTTTTACGTATATAGCTTTTTTCCTAAATGATCCAATACTTCTAATAATATTTTCTATATCTTGTACATCAGCATTCTTAAGATATTTTAAATCTGGATATTTATTAAATAAAACATTAGTAACCATATTTACTCGTTTATCAGTAGTTTGTGCACTTAAAACAGTAGCAATTAATAATTCGTAATCTTTATTATAATTTAATTCACATTTAGGGTTTTCATATAATTCATCTAAATAATCACATATTTTACTGATATTTGCTACCATAATATCACCCATTTAACCAATCATAATCAAAAATTTCGACATTTTCTTCTTTATTTTCTCTATGTTTTTTTTGTGTTTTTTGTACATCTTGTTTAGTTTTAATGTTCTTCTTTTTCCACTCCAATAATATTCTATCGATATACCTCAAGCTACTTACACCATTAAATGTTGCTTCTTTTAAAGCTTCTATTATTAATTCTTCACTAAAATTGTCATTGATCCATCCGTTAATTATCTCATATTCCATAGGTGATAATGTTCTTCCAAATTCTTGTTCAAACATTTCAAAAAGTGATGTTGATGTTTTATTTTCTTTTAAATTATCAACTGTATCGTCCATAATAATCATTGCAAGCTTACTATATAATAAGTCAAATGATAATTTTTCTTCAAGTACATTATTTGAATTTTTTTCTAAATTAATACTTATTATTTGTTTTTCACATAAATTATTAATAATAATTAATAGATTATTTAATTTTATATTTAATTCTTTAGCTATTACTTTTGGATTATAACTAGAATTATTAGTATTTAATAAATATGCTAATATTATAAATTCTTCATTAGTTATATTAAATTTTTTATAATTTAAAAATAATAATTTTGGTATTGTAATATCACCCATTTTCATATAATTTATAAATTTATCTGTTTTACTTAAAGACATATTATCACTTCCTTATTTATCAAGTTCTATTTTTTTTATAAATTCTCCATTTAAAGCATCATAGTACGAATATGTAAATCCATCTTTACTTGATGTTTTAACTTCATATATAAGTTTATCATATTTATATCCTATTGTATATTTATTATTTTTTATTTCATCAATATCTTTTAATTCATCATATTTAACATCAATATAATGTTTTTCTTTATCATCTAATACACTTATATATTTTTCATTATTACTTATATATTCAATAATATAATATGTATCATCACCATTATAAACATATATATTAGTAACATCATCTATATTCTCATTATTTATAATAAATGTTTTTTTAATTCTATCTAAATCTTGATCACTTTTATTAGTTGCTAAAAAGTTAACACAAAATATTACAACAAATATACATACAATAATACTTAGTACAATAATAACTGTTTTTTTCATAATATTCCTCTTTTCTACATATCAATATCTAATATATCATAATCATTATCTTTTATTTTCAATATTATAAATTCCTCATAATTTAATGTTTGCATATCTATCCAGTCATCATAAATTATCTCTTGCTCTTTATTATTTATTTCATTATTTTCTTTTTGTATAATTAGATCTATTTTCTTATAATTTTTTGGTAAAACAAAATTATTTTTATCATATAAATATATAAAATTGCAATCTTCAAAATTAGTTTTTCCTTCTATATATTTATATATACATAATTTCTTATTATTCAATTTAATCTTAATTAAATTATTTTTAATTTTTAATTTATGACTTTTAACACTATTTATTAATATGTTTTCATTATTTAAATTGTATATATTTTTAATACCATCTAAATCATATTTATCAATATTATTATACAACATATTACTGTAATTTAATAGATATAAATTGTTTTTCTTATCTGAAACTACATTTACTGCATCAACATATTTATTATATATAAACTTAATATAATAAGTATCTTTTTCTATATCTATTTTAACTTTTCTATCTGTATTACCCATTTTTGTAAACAATAATACTATTATAATAACAATAACTATATTAATATATTTTTTCATAATATCACAATATATATTATGATATTAAAATAAATTTATAAGTTAATAAAGAATAACTCTAAGCTTGCATTTTTATTAGATAAACCACTTTTTATTTTATAATCAATCTCTGATAAATCAAATAAATAATTTGTTAGTACATCATAACTTAATTTTTTAGATTTTTGATTGGCAAGTTTTATTCTATATGGATGGACATTTAATTTATCTGCTATTTCTTTTTCACTCATTCTATTATCTATCATTACTTTTGTTCTTAGTATCAATCTAAATTGATTTGCAATCATTGAAAGTATTTTTGTTGAATCATAATTAAATACATTAATTAATTTTGAATATATTTTAAATATATTTTTTTTATCTCGAAGTGTTACTGCATCTATTAACTCAAATATATTATCATCTAATTTTTCAGATACTAATTTCATAACATCATCAAGTGTAACTACTTTTTCATCAAATTTATACATCAATAACTTATTTATTTCATTATTTATTAAATTCATATCAGATAATGTTAAATCTATAATTTTATGTATTGCATCATCATATATTTTATATCCCTCATGATTAAATTTCTTTTTTATTATTTCTATAAGTTCATATTTATCATAACTATTACATGTTATTACTTTAGTAACTGTTTTTAATTTTTTTACTACTTTTTTAGTATTATCTATGGAATTAGTTACTAATACTAAAACAGTATCAGTATTTATATTATCTAAATATTTTATAAATTTATCAGTATCTTGTTGTATACTTTTCTGTCTAGATAAAAATGATGAATTATTACATATTACTAGTTTTTTACCAAATAGTCCTAATGTATTTAACTCCTCTATTACATCATCTAGTAAATCTACTTCTAAATCATAATATATTATATTTTCTAAGTCAAAATCTTTTTTAATTTTATTTATATTATGTTTAATAAGATATTCATCTTCACCATAAATTAAATATACATTATTCATATTCGATCACCACTTTAACAATGTATATTTATTATATCAAATTTATTTAATATTGAATATATATTTTTATAAAATTAATTATGAATTTATGTAATATTATTTTATTTAAGTTTTATTGTGTAAGGTGAACTTTTTTCACCGTTTCCTTTTTCATATAATGTATCAGCACGTAAATTTAACACAGGTACTACTCCCGACTCTTTTCCATATACTCCACTAATATATCCATTTTTTCTCATTTCAAATACAGTAGTTCCCCTAACATAAAATTCGCCTATCGAAAAAAACATAGTATCCATATTATTTACTAGATAGTAATTTTCGTTTATAGTTGCCCAACTTCCCCCTGCAAATACCGCTTCATCTGCTGATAACAATCCAATTTTTAAATAATATTCTCCTCCGTATAATTTATTTGTTTTTGGACATATATATGTTGGATGAAGTCTATTCCTTATTCTATTCTCTGCACCATAATTTAAATATCCAAGTTCATTAAATATAGATGTTGTATCATTACAATATATTGTACTTGCAAATAGTGAATTATATTTTGTCATATTTGTTGTATACCAATTATCTAAATATTGTTTTATTGTACTATCTTTACTCTTACTGTTTGGATTTAATATTGCTTTTCCATGAAATTGATATGCTTGATATTTAATACTTGTTTCTGATTCTATTTTTGTTATTTGGAACATATAAAATCCATGATTACTTGGTGTTATATTTGATTCAAAATGTGTATATTTTCCTTCGCATAATGATTTATTATTAAAACATTCACTTATTGTATGAGAAACTGGATTTATTAATGTATAGTTTCCACCAACTCTGTTTATTTTTACTTCATCAGCAAAATAATATACTGTATCAGGTGTTACAGTTCTTGTCATTTCTTCTCCTTTATCACCCATTTCATATCCTATTCTTGTTTTATATGTATATCCTGCATATTCTTCTGAATCATACTGTTTATTAAACATACTTGTTCCTATTGGTTCATCTGCAACTATTCTAATTGTTCCATCACCATTGATCCTAACTATTCTAAATAACATGTCCTCACCTTTTTTATGGTAATCATCTGTGTTATCCCATTTTAAACCAAGTATCTTTACATAATTATTCTCTACATGTCCTCTATAGTAATATGTTTTTCCATCTGCATCAATATCTGAATATAAACCATTTTCAACAATTGCTCTTGATTTCTTTGTTGCAGTTTCCTCTGTTAATGTATCATAATATTCTTGTGATACTGCTGCTTTACTAAAATCTGGTGTATCAGTTATTACATTTTGATTACTACTACCAAGTATCGCTTTAGCGAGTGTTGGTGCTTCTTTATCATATCCTTCTATTTTTATTTTTCCATTAATACTCTTATTTAGAAAATGATTTTGATTATCTCTATTAT
>CANRKE010000045.1 GCA_947631135.1 uncultured Bacilli bacterium
CTCAATAATAATCAAAAAGCCTACCTAAAAATTTAGGTAAGCTTAAGGCTTATAAGAAATTTCTTTTCAACCCCCCCAACACGAACATATGTTTGTACATATTTCTTTATGGAGAGGGCTTACCTTTTTTATTACAATCCCATATTATCATTTATTTTTATCAATACATTTTATTCATTTTGATTACTTATATATATACAAGTAAAGTCAGTATTATTAATATCAAAATTACCCCATGGTATCAAATTAATATAATAATCATTTATAAATTGTTTTAAATTTCTATAGGCATCTGGTCTAATATTAATATAACTATCTTTTTTGGAACTAATATATTTAGAATTTTCATATATAACATCTTTTAATATATAATTTTTAATTACATCTACTACTAATTCTTTATCATATTTATTATTTTCTTCATATGTTATGAATAAGTCATTATCAATATCTATTGTAAAAAATCCTACGTATGTATCATCTATTTTTACTACTACTGTAATGCTTTTTTCAATAGAATTTCTTGTTACATACGAAAAAACTGATACTTCTTCATACATATGCCCACTTCCTACTCTACGATATTAATTGTAATTTATTTTTTTTATAAAGTCAATTAATTTTTGACATTTTTTTATATAAGATATTACTCAATTAGTTCAAATCTATATTTTTGTTCTACTTGAGGATATTTTTTATGATCTACTTCACTTAGAAATTCATCTAATTTTCTTATCCAAATTTCATTAGTATCCAAATGTTTATATACTACCATTTCATCAAGAGTTTCAGAATCTTTTGCTATACATATAACTTTAACATTAATATTTTTAAAATGTTTATATATTCCATTTATCTTTATTTCTCTCATAATATATCACCATTTTCCGAAATCATTTTATAGTAATTAAATCTATTTATTGCATCTTGTTTAGTTTCTTCTAATAATTCTTGCGCATTTTTTTCATTGACACTCTTTAACATTTTATACCTAACTTCATTATTTATAAATTCATCATATAAATCAAAATTAGGGTTTTTATAATCTAATATTACTTTATCTTCATCAGGGTTATATCTTAATAATGGAAAATATCCACATTCAACAGCTAACTTTTCTTCGTTAATTGAATTGCTCATACCAGCTCTAATACCATGAGATATACATGGACTATAAGCTATAACTATTGATGGTCCATCATATTCTTCAGCTTGTTTAATAGCTTTTATCGCTTGTGCCATATTAGCTCCTAATGAAATAGTTGCAACATAACAATTTTTATATGATAACATTTGTCTTATAAGATCTTTTTTATAAGTTTTTTTACCAGAACAAGCAAATTTAGCAACTGCTCCTCTATTAGTTGATTTAGATGCTTGACCTCCAGTATTTGAATATAATTCAGTATCTAATACTAAAATTCTTACTTTTTCATTAGTTGATAGAACGTGATCAACACCACCATATCCAATATCATAAGCCCAACCATCTCCTCCAATTGTCCATATACTTCTAGATGGTATAAAATCTTTAATAGGTTTTAATTCTTCTGGTAAAAGATCATTTTTAAGTTTATCATATACATGTTTTGTATTTTCATAATCATTTGGATTATCTAACCATTTTACAAATAATGAATTAGTAAAATCATCTATATTATTTAAATTATTTCTCATGATATGTGCGACTCTATTTCTCATTATTTTATTACCAAGTAATATACCATAACCAAATTCTGCATTATCTTCAAACAATGAATTTGCCCAAGGGATACTGTAAGGCATAGATGGTGATGATGCACCATATATAGATGAACACCCAGTTGCATTTGCAATTATCAAACGTTCTCCATATAATTGTGTAAGTAATTTTATATAAGGTGTTTCACCACATCCAGCACATGCACCAGAAAATTGAAATTTGGTTTTTTCAAATTGACTTCCTCTTATTGTAAATTTATTAAATATATTTTTTTCACTAATATTTTTATCAAGATAATCAAATCTTTTATCTTCTTTTAATGAAAGTTCGTCGTTCAATGAAGATTTATAAAGTGCTTTTTCTTTGTTTTTACCAGGACATACATTAACACATAACATACATCCAGTACAATCTTTAATAGATATACCAATACTAAATTTATAATCACTTGCATCTTTACCAGTTAAATTAATTGTATTATCAAGTATATATTCAGGCATGTTATTAGCTTCTGATTCATCTATTATATATGGTCTTATTACTGCATGAGGACATACTAAACTACATTGATTACATTCAATACAATTTTCTTTTATCCAATGTGGAACATTATCTGATGCACATCTCTTTTCTCTCTTTGTTGTATCTGCACTAAATGATCCATCAGAACTATCTAAAAATTCACTTACTGGTATAATATCTCCATGAGCTCTTGTCATAAGTTCAAACATATCTTTTTCTTCTACTCTATTTTCATATTCATAATTTAATGTTGAATTATCTACTAGTTTAATATAGTGTTCAGCTTCCTCAATAACACAACTATTATTCTTTACGATTTCAATACTTTTTTTAGAATACATTTTATGCATAATGTTCTTTAATTCTTTTTTTACAAATTCATAATCTAACATATCTGTTATTTTAAATATCGCACTACTTATTGCAGTATTAATCTTATTATGTAAATTATATTTATTTGATAGTTCATGTGCATTAATTATATAAAATCTAAGATTTTTTCTATTTATAATTCTTTTTACATTATCTGGTAAATAGTTATCAAGTTCATCAATTTCATACCTTGTATTTAATAAAAATATACCATTATCTTTTATATTATCTAATACATCATACTTTTTTAAATAACTTTCTTTTGATACAACTACAATATCTGGATTATCAACATAATATGTATTTCTTATTATATCTTTTGAAAATCTTAAATGAGATTTAGTTACTCCACCACTTTTTTTAGAATCATATTGAAAATATCCTTGTACATAATCTGATGTATTATCTCCAACGATTTTAAGTAATGTTTTAGATGCACTTATCATACCATCAGACCCATATCCATATATAAGCATACTTATATTATCTTCATCTATTTTGTATTTATCATCTATTTTTAAACTTCTATTAGTAACATCATCATCAATACCTATTGTAAAATTATTAAAATGATCTTTAGCTAAAAAATCATATACTGCTTTTATTTGTGCTGGGGTAGTATTTTTACTAGATAATCCATATCTTCCACCAATAACTTCTATATTTTTATTTTTAATCGCACTAACTATATCTAAATATAGTGGTTCCCCAACACTACCTGGTTCTTTTGTTCTGTCTAATACTGCAATTTGTTTAACTGATGATGGAATAACATCTAATAAATATTTTTCACTAAATGGTCTATATAAATGTACAACTACTAATCCTACTTTATAATTTTTCTTGTTTAAATCATCTATAGTAAGTTTAATTGTATCACATACACTACCCATTGCAACTATTATTCTTTCTGCATTTTTATTTCCATAATACTCAAAAGGTTTATAATTTTTATCAAATTTTTCATTAAATTCTTTCATTATATTATTAACTATATCACTTGTATTATCATAATATTTATTTCTTACTTCTGTAGCTTGAAAATATACATCATCATTTTGTGCAGTACCATATATTTTAGGATCATTTATATTTAAAGCTTTATTTCTAAATTTAGCTATATCATCATAATCAACTAAATCTAATATATCTTCTTTTTCTAGTATTTCAATTTTATTTAATTCATGACTAGTTCTAAATCCATCAAAAAAATGAAGAAATGGAATACTTGATTTTAGTGCAGAAAGATGTGTTATTATGGCTAAATCATGAGCTTCTTGCACGTTTGATGATGACATCATTGCAAATCCAGTTTGTCTTGTTGCATATATATCTTGATGATCTCCTAATATTGATAATGCATGAGTTGCAAGTGAACGAGATGCAACATGTATTACACCAGGTAACAATTCACCAGCTATTTTATACATATTTGGTATCATAAGTAATAAACCTTGACTAGCTGTATATGTTGATGTAAGACACCCACTTCTTAAAGCACCATGCATAGCTCCAGCTGCACCAGCTTCAGATTGCATTTCTACTACTTTTACTGTATCATCAAATATATTAGTTTTACCTTCTAAACTCCAATCATCAATATGTTCTGCCATCGGTGATGATGGTGTAATTGGATAGATTGTAGCTATTTCAGTAAACATGTATGAAGCAAGAGCACATGCTTCATTACCATCTATAGTTTTATAAGATTTCATATTTTATCACCATATTAATTATATATTATTTTATGATAAAAAGAAAGAATAATAAATTAATTTATTATCTTTTTACTATATTTATTTTTACTTTCTTTTTTGATTGCAGTTTTACTATTTTAGAATCATTAAATATTGTGAATGTAAAGAATTATAATTTTTTTATAATAGCAATTAAATTTGAATTGAATTATAAATTTAAGCCCAAGCTATCATGTAGATTGATAATTTGACAAAACAGTAAAAATATGTTAGTATATAAATCACGGAAGGGGGGAAAATATATGGATAATAAAAATATACGTGAAAAAATGAATGAGATATTAGAAAAACAGAAAGAACAAAAAGACATTAATGAAATTAATAAAACGATGCTTTGTGTAGGGATAGCATTATCACTATTTTTAATACCTACATTTTTGAATTCATCATATTTTTTAGACGCTTTTTCATCAATTGCTGGTACATATGCTACAATGACAGGTTTAATAGGTGTGTTTGTATCAGGATATGCCGCTATTTCATTAACAAAATCAAATATAAAATTGAATAAATTAATTAATGAATATACAGAAATGAATAAAGAATTTAATATCGAAAGTATGAAAGATTTTGAATTACAAAATGTTAATAAGGATGATAAAACATCAGAATTAAGTATAGAATCAAAGAAAAGAATATTGCAAGAAACTAAATCGCTAATTACTGAAAGAGTTTCTGAAAAAAATAATATTAAACAAAAAAAATTAAAATAAAATTATAGCAAAGATCGTATAGAATTAGAAAAAATATTTGCTAAAGAATTAAAAAGTATTAATTTAGAATATGATGAAAGGAATGCGATGTTATAATGAAAATAGTAGCTATTGCCGGAGGGAATAACAGTAATATTAATAAAAATGGATTCCCCATAACTTATGAGCATGAAAAAATAGATAGAGAAATTATATCTCTTACTAAAAAAGAAAATCCTAATATATTATTTATATCTCATGCATCTGATGTAGAATCTCAAAATTCTAATTATAATAAGTTAGTTAATACTTATAATAAAATGTTTTCTTGTCCTATTAAATTATTAAGTATTGAAATGTTAACTAATAAATTGTTAGTAAATTCTTTATTAGAATGGGCAGATATTATATATGTTGGTGGTGGAAACACTAAAACTATGATTGAACTTTGGAAATTTAATAATTTCGATAAAATACTTAAATCTCATACACAAGATAAAGTATTATGTGGAATATCTGCTGGTGCTAATTGTTGGTTCAAATATTCATGTTCTGATTATTTACAAATGGAATTTAATAATCCACAATTACCTTTTGCACCTTTAGAAGGCTTAGGATTAATAGAACTTGCCTTTAACCCACATGCTAATTATTCTGGTAGATTGGAAGGATTAAAAAATATGTTAAAAAATATACCAATAAATGGTTTATCTTTATCTAATAACATGGCAATTGAATTTATTAATGATAAATATAAATTAATAGAAGGAATTTCTTCAAATCGTGAAGAAAAGTTTGCTCTGCTTAGTTATTGGTTGGATGGTAAATTCTACACTAAAAAAATACCAAGTGAAGGAGCAATAAAACAATTAAAATTAAGAAAAAAATAGTAAAAATATTTTTAGTTATATATATCTTCTACAATCGCTTCATGTTAAATTCACTCGAACTATTTTGGTTCGTTTTTTCGTTTATGTTAAACTATACAAAAAAATACAACTATAACAAAGATTTCTTAATAAAAAAAATTCCACATAATTTTTTATTACTTCGTATTATTTTTTAGTCAATTATTTAAATCATCAATTTTATTAAAACTATATTTATTTTTAATATTTATAATTTCTGAATTTTTTAGGATTTCTTTATGTTGTTTTTTTCATTTGGAGTAGCACATATTTCATCAAATGATACATTATTTTTGTAATTACTATCTTCGTTTTTGAAAATAATTTTGAAACTGAATAATAAGTATATTTTCTATCTTTTTAAGTGTGCTATTTTTATTAGGAATTCTTACATCTTTTGAAATTAAATGTTCTAATAATTCTTCATTATGTTTATATTCTTTCATATAATATTCCCACATAAATAAAAATTGACTCAGGGCTTCATAAGTTTCCTGAGTACTAATCGATATAAAATATAGCATATATTTATATATAAAGTCAATACATTTTTATACTAAATTTATGTGGTATTGTTAAAATATTTTATTATTTCTAAAGTTCAATCATAATTGTCTTTCAAAAACAATTTCTGAACCTTGTGATAAGTTTTTTAATTTTGGTTTTTTGTATATTAGTCGCATTTTTATTACCTCCAATTCTTTGTCACATATCATATAAAAAAGACTAAGATATGTGACTTAATAAGTCATCTTAGTCTAAATTTATATATAAATATTGATATTAACACTTACATATTTACATTCAGGTATTTCATCACTATACCTTACTAAATCATCTTTTTAATGATTATACGGGTTAAAAAGACATGAATATCATTCTTTATTTTTGCATCTCAGACTTGATTGCAGCTTGTGCAGCAGCAAGACGAGCGATAGGAACTCTAAATGGTGAACATGAAACATATGTAAGACCAATGTTATGACAAAATTCTACAGATGAAGGATCACCACCGTGTTCTCCACAAATACCAAGTTTAATATCACTTCTTGTTTTACGTCCAGATTCTACTGCCATTTTAATTAATTTACCAACACCATTTTGATCTAATTTAGCAAATGGATCAGATTCATAAATTTTATTAGCATAGTATGCATCTAAGAACTTACCAGCATCATCTCTTGAGAAACCAAAAGTCATTTGAGTTAAATCGTTTGTACCAAATGAGAAGAATTCAGCTTCTTCAGCAATTTCATCTGCAAGTAGTGCAGCACGTGGAATTTCAATCATTGTACCTATATGATATTCAATATCAGAATTCTTTTCTTTTTTAACTTGTTCAGCTGTTTCAATAACTACATCTTTAACAAATTTTAATTCTTTCTTTTCTCCAACAAGTGGAATCATAATTTCTGGTACAATATCAAAACCATCTTCGTCTTTAACTTCTATAGCAGCTTCAATAAGAGCTCTTGTTTGCATTTTAGCAATTTCAGGATATGTAACGGCAAGTCTACATCCACGATGTCCCATCATTGGATTGAATTCATGTAATTCATCACATTTTTGTTTTAATTCTTCTACACTTACACCCATATCTTTAGCTAAAGCTATGATATCTTCTTCTAAAGTTGGTAAGAATTCATGTAGAGGCGGATCTAAATAACGAACTGTCATTGGTAATCCTTTTAATTCTTTATACATAGCTTTAAAATCACCTTTTTGGAATGGTATTAATTCATTTAAAGCTTTTTCTCTATCTTCAACTGTTTCAGAAAGTATCATCTTACGAATTTTTGGAATACGATCTTCTTCAAAGAACATGTGTTCTGTACGACATAATCCAATACCTTCTGCACCCAATTTAATTGCATTTTTAGTATCTCTTGGATTATCTGCATTAGTACGTACTTTTAATTTTCTAGCGTTATCTGCCCAACTCATAATACGTCCAAAATTTCCTGATACTGATGCTTCTTCAGTTTCTATTTTTCCTTCATATATATTACCAGTAGTACCATCTAATGAAATATAATCACCTTTCTTAAATGTAATACCACCTAATGTAAATTCTTCTTTTTCTTCATTTATTTTTATATCTCCACAACCTGATACACAACAAGTTCCCATACCACGAGCAACAACTGCAGCATGACTTGTCATACCACCACGAACTGTTAAGATACCTTGAGAAGCAACCATACCTTCAATATCTTCTGGTGTAGTTTCAAGACGAACAAGTATTACTTTTTCACCTTTTCCACCAATACCTTCTTTTTTAGCTTCTTCAGCAGTAAATACAATTTTACCAGCAGCTGCACCAGGTGATGCAGGTAAACCAGATCCAACTACTTTACCATTTGCTAAAGCTTCTTTATTAAATGTTGGATGTAATAATTGATCTAATGATTTAGCTTCAATTCTCATTACAGCTTCTTCTTCTGTAATTTTACCTTCATCTACTAAATCACAAGCAATTTTAATTGCAGCTTGTGCAGTTCTTTTACCATTTCTAGTTTGTAAGAAATATAATTTACCTTCTTGAATAGTAAATTCCATATCTTGCATATCACGATAGTGATCTTCTAGTTTTTGTGCAAGAGACATAAATTCTTTATAACATTCTGGTAAATCTTGTTCAAGTTTAGTTATAGGTTCTGGAGTTCTAACACCAGCAACAACATCTTCACCTTGAGCATTTATTAAATATTCACCATATATACCTTTTTCACCAGTAGATGGATTACGTGTAAATGCTACTCCAGTTCCAGATGTATCACCCATGTTACCAAATACCATTGCTTGAACATTTACAGCTGTTCCCCAATCACCAGGAATATCATTCATACGACGATATACTATAGCTCTTGGATTATCCCAAGATCTAAATACAGCTTTAACAGCTCCCATTAATTGATCTTTAGCATCTTGTGGGAATTCTTCACCATTCATAGCTTCTTTATATACTTTTTTAAATCTCACAACTAATTCTTTTAAATCATCAACTGTAAGTTCAGTATCATATTTAATTCCTTTAGCTTCTTTTACTTCATCAATTATTTTTTCAAAGTAAGATTTTGGAACTTCCATAACAACATCTGAATACATTTGAATAAAACGACGATATGAATCATAAGCGAATCTTGGATTATTTGTTTTAGTTGCAAATCCTTCTACTGCTTCATCATTAAGTCCAAGGTTTAATATTGTATCCATCATACCAGGCATTGATGCACGAGCACCTGAACGAACTGATACTAATAGTGGATCATTATTATCTCCAAATGTTTTCCCTTGAATTTCTTCCAATTTCTTTAATGATTCAAAAATTTGATCTTCAATTTCTTTTGAAATCTTTTTCCCATCATTATAATATTCTGTACATGCTTCTGTACTAACCGTAAATCCTTGAGGAATAGGTAAACCTAAGTTTGTCATTTCTGCTAAGTTTGCACCTTTACCACCAAGTAAGTTACGCATGTCGGCATTACCTTCATTAAACATATAAACATACTTTTTCATAAACATTCTCCTTTCATATTTAATGAGTAATTATACCCCATGAACAATTGCAAATTAAAAGTGTTTGTCCCTGATAAGCTAACAGAGGTTTGCAATTGTCCATGGGGTAGCGAAAATAATTTTCACACCCAATTACTATTGTACACTAACAATGTATGGATCGTCAACCTTTCCAGTGCCTTTTTTGTATAATAAATTTGATTTTATATTCATTAAAATATTTTTTATCTGTATTTGAACATACAAATGTAGGATGAATATCAACCGAGTTATTATTTAATTTTTTTTAGAATAATATAAATTAATATCTAATTTATCTATTTCACCTGTAGTATCATTCAAAGTTACATCTCAATTTGATAGTCTAAATACGTCTATATTCTAATTTTAAGATTATAAAGAATTTTAACACCTACTATAGATGTTTTTGCGTCCTCTCATTATAAACCGTAGTCCTATAATCCTCGGATAGTTTATCATGCATATTTCTATT
>CANRKE010000046.1 GCA_947631135.1 uncultured Bacilli bacterium
TTAAATAATCTATCAATTAAATTTTGTATAAATTCTGGAATTTTTTTGATTATTTTATTTAAATGATAAATAAGATATCAGTTTTTTCTTTTTGTCAATTTCATCAATAATATCAGTTTTATCTTTATTAAGTTTAGTTATTTGCTTATTAATATTTTGTTTATTATCTTCTAAATCGAATACTTCATTTTGTAAATTAGATATATCTTGTTTAAGACCTTTAACTCTTTCATTAAAGAGTTTTCTTTCGTATTATGTTATATCTCTATTTTTACCTTTTTCTTTTTCTTTAAGTATGGAATCTAAACTATAGGCAATATTAAATTCATTAATGCATCCTTCTCTCATTTTATAATAATGCTAAAATAAAAATGTTGGAAACCTACAAAAATATCTTGACATTATCATTTTTCTATTTCCCAGCTATATGCCATGCCTGACAGAAAAACGCACTCTTCAAATTGAAGTGTGCGAGTTTAAACCTCAATGGGGCGAAATATGGGGATCGAACCCATGCATACCAGAGCCACAATCTGGCGTGTTAACCACTTCACCAATTCCGCCATAACAAATTACGATAATTATTCTACCATTTTATTCAAATTATATCAATATATTTTATGAATTTTGTAAAAAAAAGTTAAAACAATAATTAATTGTCTTAAGCTTTTTTAATTTCTTTAATATAAAATTTATATACTTTAGATAATATTATAGCCACTGGAAGAGCAATTACAATACCCATCATACCAAGTAATGCACCACCTGCAAATACTGAGAATATTGTTATAACTGGATGAATATTATTTGTTTTACCATATATCTTTGGTGACCAAAAATATCCATCAATATTAGGTAATATAATCGCAGCAATTGCAGTTAAAATAAATAATTTAGGTGATACAACTATAGCTGTAATAAGAGCTATAATATTTGTAAATATTCCACCAAAATAAGGAATTATTGTTGAGAATGAAGCAAGTATTCCAAGAACCAAATAATATGGATGTCCAATCAAATAAAACACTAGAGTATATTCAATTAATTGAACTAAGATGTTTTTCTCAAGCCCAATAAAATAATTTTTCATTTCAACATCTAATTGTTTAACAAGTTCATATGTTTTTTTACTTTTCTTTTTAAAGAAATTTTTAACATTATTTCTAATATTATCCATATCTGTAAGAAAATATATAGCTGTGAAGAATGCAATAACAATCATTGTAAATAAACTAATTGATGCAGATATAACATTTATCGCACTTTCAGAAATATATTTACCCATATCCATAACTAACGTATTAATATTTGATATATAAGATTGTATATTTTTAAGATCTAATCCATATTTTCCTGAAATATCTTGAACAAACTTAATAATATTAGAAATCAATCCTTTGAGTTGATTAAACACAAGAGGTGTAAGTAATGATATAACAAGAGCTATAAAACCAACTACGATAACAACTATTATTCCAACTCCTAACCACTTTGGTACACCTTTATTTTCCATCCACCTTAGAAATGGATATAGTACATAAGCAAGTGTAAATGCTATTGCAAATGGTAATATTATTTCAACTATTTTATCAAATGCAGAAAACCAAAAATTCCCAGTAGAAACAACAAGCCATATTATTAGTCCAATTAAAGCTATATTTACTAACTTATAATTTATTCCCCTACTCCTCATAATTCATCACTCTCCAAAATAATTGTTACCGGTCCATCATTTATTATACTAACCTGCATATCTGCCCCAAATATACCTTTCTCAACATGCACATAATCACCTAACATATCATTAAATTTATCATATAGTTTATTTGCTTCATCATATTTCATAGAATTAGTAAACGATGGTCTATTTCCTCCAGCTGTATCAGCATACAAAGTAAACTGTGAAACAGATAGTATACTTCCATTAACATCTAAAATATTTAAATTCATCTTACCATTACCATCATCAAATACCCTTAATTTAATAATTTTTTTTACCATTTTTTCTATTTCAATAATAGTATCATCTTTCTTAAATCCAACTAAAAGTAAGTATCCATTAGAAATATTACCACATATCTTACCATCAACCATGACATTAGACATCTTAACTCTTTGAACAATAACTTTCACTATTTTATCAACCTTTCTACTTTTTTTATAAAAGGTAATGACTCTAAATCATTAATAAATTTTGATAAAACCTCTTTATTATTTACTAACACATTCATCTCATATGTTACAGTAACACTTCTATTAACTGTATTTATATTATCTATATTAATATTATTATTTGCTGCCTTAGTTATTATATCTAAAAGTGGATTTTTAGTATTATCAGATTCTATAACTAATTCAGTAGCATATTTCTTATTTATTTCTGTATTCCATAATACATTTATTAATCTTTCATCTAAATTAATAAGATTATGACATATTTTTCTATGTACACTAACACCATTACCTTTAGTTATATAACCAACTATATCATCTCCCATAATAGGCTTACAACAAGATGCAATATTAACTTTAATATCATCAATACCTTCAATTAATATATCATTTTTAACATTAATATCATTAGTTATTTTAGATAACTTAGGTAATTCATTTTCATTATTTTCTTGTTTAAATCCCTCTAGTATATTTATTATATGATTTGGTGCATATTTATTAGTTCCAATATCAAAATATAAATCTTCTATATTTTTTTCTTTTATTTCTTTTAATATTTTTTCTACATTTTCTTCTTTAATAAATTCATTCCATGAAATTTTTCTTCTTCTAAATTCTTTCTTTAATTCAGCTTCACCATTTTTAATATATTCTATTTTATCTTTTTTAAAGAAGAAATTTTTTATTTTTGCTCTCGCATGATTTGTCTTAGCTATATTAATCCATTCTTTCGATGGACCAGTAGACATATTATTAGTATTTATTTTAACAATATCATTGCTTTTTAATTCATAATCCAAAGGAACAATAACATTATTTACTAGTGCACCAACCATTTTTTCTCCAACTTTAGTATGTACTCTATATGCAAAATCTATTGGTGTTGAACCCTTAGGTAATTCTATAACATCTCCTTTAGGTGTAAATACATATATATTTGTCTTTAATACTTCTTCTTTAACACTATTAACAAATTCCTCTGCATTATTATTTTCTTCCTGCAATTCAATTATATTCCTAAAAAATTGAAGCTTTTGTTCCATAGCATTTTGCATTTGCTTACTAGCATCAGTATGTTCTTTATATGACCAGTGTGATGCAATACCATATTCAGCTATTTTATCCATATCATAAGTTCTTATTTGTATTTCAAATAAATATCCATCAATACCAAAAACTGTAGTGTGTAAACTTTGATACATATTTGCTTTAGGTCTTGAAATATAATCTTTAAATCTATTTGGAATAGGTCTATATTTAGAATGTATTAATCCAAGCGCCATATAACATTCTTGCTCAGTATCTACAATTATTCTAAGAGCTAATAAATCAAATATTTCATCAAAAGTTTTACCTTTATTCAATTTATTATATATACTATAAATTGATTTTGCACGTCCTTTTATTTCATGTTTTATAGAATGATCCTTTAACAATTTAGATACTTCATTTTTCATATCTTGAACATTGTTTTCTCTTTCAATTTTAGTTTGATTCAATCTCTCAACAATACTATAAAATGCATCAGGTTTTAAGTATCTTAAGCTTAGATCCTCAAGTTCACTTTTAATTTTATGAATACCTAATCTATGTGCGATAGGTGTTAAAATTTCTAATGTTTCTCTAGCATTTTTCTTTTGCCTTTCCTCAGATAATGCCCAAAGTGTTCTCATATTATGAAGTCTATCTGCAAGTTTAAGAATAATTACTCTAACATCTTCTGATAATCCAACTAATATTTTTCTATGATATGCAATAGTTGCATCATTTTCCGTTGAAAAATTAATCCTATTTATCTTAGTTACACCATCAACTAATGTAGCTATATTTTTATTAAATTCTTTTTCTACTTCTTCTAATGTTAATGAAGTATCTTCAACAGTATCATGTAAGAGTGCTGCACAAATAGTTTCATAATCGGCATATATATCTGTAAGTATCATTGCAACATTTAAGGGATGCTGAATATATGGCTCACCACTTTTACGAACTGCCCCTGCATGATATGTACTCGCTATTTTATACGATTTTTCTATAAGTTTTATTTCTTCTTCATTTTTAATGTATTTTACTACAGAATCAGCAAGTTCACTATATTTGGTAATACCAGTTTTACTCATATACATCCCTTCTTCTAATTATAATTTATACTTTTTCATCTAATTCATCTTCAACTGTTTCATAAAATCTTTTCTTATTTACTTTATCAACATTCTTCTTAGATAGAATTAACCATAATTGACAAGCAATAAATAATGACGAATATGTACCAGCAATTAATCCTATTAACATTGCTATATTAAATGTAGATATTGAATGTGATGCAAATAATAATAGCATTATAACAGGTAACATAGTTGTAACAGTAGTAATTATACTTCTTGTAAATGTTTGTCTTAAACTTGTATTAACTATATTAGTTAATTCTTTATATGTTTTAACATTTCCCTTTTTGCCTATATTTTCACGTATCTTATCAAAACATACTATAGTATCATTTATTGAATATCCTAAAATTGCTAATATTGCAGCAATAAATAATGTAGAAACTTCAAATCTAAATATTGAGAATATTGAAATAACTATTAATACATCATGAATTAATGCTACTACTGCACTAAACCCATATGTAAATGCAAATCTTATTGAAACATATATAATTATTCCTATTATAGCAAATATAATTGATAATATAGCATTCTTAGTAAGTTCTTTCTTAACCATATCACTAACTACTCCAATATCTGTTTTTGCATTATATTTACTTTCTAATTCATCACCAAGTACTTTAATTTCATCTTTATTAAGTACATTATCTATTTTTATATAAACATTCTTTTTATCATTTATATAATTCATTTCATTAACATTATATTCTTTATCTTTTAAATATTTTTCTAGATCATCAAGTTTTATATTATTTTCAGAGTCAATTGTTATTGTTGATCCACCTCTATAATCTATACCTAAATTAAGTCCAAATACACTTGTACAAATAATTCCTGCAATAATTATTAGTATTGATGCAGCAAAGAATTTTCCTCTATTTTTAACAAAGTCTATTTTAACGTTTTCTGTATCTTTTGGATTTTTAATAGTACCAATTTTATTTTTATTTATTCCAAATAATTTAGTTAATTTTTTATCATATCTTCCTGTAGCTACAAATTTATTAAGTATTACTCTATTTAAAAATACCATAGTTAATATTGTAACAATTAAACTTATAATCAACATTGTAGCAAACCCTTTAACACTACTTTCACCAAATATAAATAGTATTATAGCTACAATCATAGTAGTAATATTAGCATCTAATATTGTAACTAAACTTTCTTTATTACCATTTTTAACTGCATATTTTAAATCCTTACCTAGTTTTAATTCTTCTTTTATTTTTTCAAATGATATAACTGATGAATCAACTGCCATACCTATACCTAATACAACTGCTGCCAAACCTGGTAATGTAAGTACTCCTCCTATTAAATAAAATACTAGAAATACTAGGAAAGTATAAATTAGTATACTTATACTAGATACAACACCAGCAACTCTATAAATTATTATCATAAGTGCCATTATTAATAATATACCAATAGCCCCTGATATTAATGTTTTAGATAATGCATCTCCACCAAATGATGCATCAACTGTTCTTGATGAAATTTCATTAAGTTTCGTTGGTAAACTACCACTATTTATTAATTCAACTAATGTATCAACTTCTTCATCAGTAAAATTACCTTGAATTATAACATCTGATGCAAATCCTTGTTTAACAGTAGCTGCTGATAAACATTTCGAATCTGATAAGGCACCACATTTATTACTTTCTTTTGCAAAACTATCTTCATCTTTATCAAAATCTAACCATATTACTATAGTTTTATCTGATGTTTGTGAAACATTACTTGTTACTTCATAAAATTTATCTTTATCTTTAACACTTAAAGCTACTACTGGTAATCCATTATCATCTCTTGATTTCTTTGCAGCTGCACTTTCAAGTACATCAGCATTCATAAGTAGATTATCACTTGTATCTCTAAATGTTAGATTCGCACTAGTACTAAGTATTTGTCTTGCATCATCTTCATTTGTAATACCTGCAAGTTTTACACGTATTTTGTTATTACCTTCTATTGTTATTTCTGGTTCTGATACTCCTAATACATCTACTCTCTTTAATAGTGTTTTGTATGTTGCATTGAGCATATCTGATGTTATTTTTTTACCATCTAATCCCTCTATTTCATATAGTACTTCAAATCCTCCTTGTAAATCTAGACCATATTGTATATTTTGAAATACTGGAATAAAGCATGCAATTATGATTGCTACTAAAATAGTAAGTTTAATTATTAATTTGCTTAATTTATTTTTTTCTTTAATATTCTTCTTCATAAAAATCCCTCCTGTACAACTTTTCATTCTTAATATTTTTACTTATGCAATACCCATCAACATTCATAATATCATCTACCATATCTGATATATCACTATTTCTATCCCAATTTTCTTCTAAATAATTAAATATATCTTTTTTAGTAATAAGCATATACCCTTCATTATGTAATGATTTTTCTTTTGAAGATAATGCAGGTAATAATTGACTATATAATCTCCTCATAACTTTTCCTTTCTCATACAAAATATTATATATTAAATATAAATATTTTTAAAGTATATCATAAAAAAAATCGAAATATTTTTAAGTATTCGAAGTTTTTTAATAAATTTTATATATTTAATATTTATAAATCTAAACTGTTTTGATCTAATAAAAATTCTTGTATACCAATTATTAATATACCTTCTTCTGTATACCAATGTTTAATATTATCTTTTACAATGATAATCTTTTTAAAATTATCATCAATACTCATTAACGGTTTTTCTTCTTGAAGTGTTTTTTCTCTTTCTTCTAAATGTAGTGTACATTGTATATAATATTTTTTATATGATTGATTACATATAAAATCAATTTCTAGTTGTTTTCTTTTGTTTTTTTCACGTACTTCTACAACACCAACATCAACATTGTACCCTCTTATTAATAGCTCATTATATATAATGTTTTCCATCAAATGATTTTCTTCTAGCTGTCTAAAGTTAAGTCTTGCATTTCTAAGTCCAATATCTGTAAAATAATATTTACTTGGTGTAGATATATATTTTTTACCCTTTACATCATACCTTTCAACTTTATTAATTAAAAATGCATCTAATAAACAATTTATATATGATGTTATTGTTTGTATATTTACATTTTTAATTGAATTACTCAAAAATGTATTTACTAATTTTGCAGGATTAGTTAGTGATCCTACAGATGAAGATAATATATTTATTAAAGTATTTAAAACATCTACTCTTTGAATATTATTCCTTTCAATAATATCTTTCAAATATGCTGTTTCAAATAAATTATTTAAATATGAACTTTTTTCTTCTTCAGTTTTTTTAGTTAAAATATAGGGCATTCCACCATAAATCAAATATTCATTCCAAGCATCATCCTTATTTCCATTATATGCAGAAATATATTCTTTAAAAGATAAAGGATATACTCTAACTTCATCTCCCCTACCTCTAAACTCTGTTATTATATCAGATGATAGAAACCTAGAATTACTACCAGTTACATATACATCAACATTATTAATATGTAAAAAACCATTTAATACAGATTCAAAATCCATAACTTTTTGAATCTCATCTAATATTATATAATACATCTTATTATCAACAATTAAACTACGAATGTAATCATCTAAAACATCTGGATCTAAATACTTTTTATTTTTTCTTTCTTCTAAATTAAGTTTAATTATATGGTTTTCACTAACACCATTATTCATTAAATAAGTTTTAAATATTGGATCTAATAAATATGATTTACCAGATCTCCTTATTCCAGTAATAACTTTAATCATACCATTTTCTTTTCTATTTATTAATTTGTTTAAATATAAATTTCTATCTATTTGTTTCATATGATAACCCTCCACTATACATTTATAACCTCTTATAGTTTTATTATACCATTTATAAAATATATTTCAATATATGTATTGTATTTTTTTGGCATTTTTGCCACTTTTTTACAACGACGTATTAATTACCATAAAAACTAATATATTAGCTACATATCTTATAACAATTATTAAAAATTTGTATAACAATATTTTCTACTTTATATTTTAAATTATTGTTATGTCCTATTTTTAACATACCATTATATGATGCAACACTTCTAAATAATTTATATTTATCATATTTTTTTAGATTTCTAAACATTCTAATTTTTGTCTTATTATTTATTTTTATAATTAACTTTTTATCACATAATATAAATTTATATCCCAAAAAATTAACACCATTATTTAAATTATAAATTCTAGTTTTATTATTTAATTCCAATTTATATATTTTTAAAAATTGTATTGTTTCATCAATAATATATTTTAAATATTCTTTTGAATTGGATAATATTATAATATCATCCATATATCTAATATAATATTTACAGTTTAATTTTTCTTTCAAATAATGATCTAATTCATTAAGATAAAATACTGCAAATATTTGACTAGTTAAATTACCTATTGGTAGAGAGGTATTATATTTTATTTTTTTCATTATTTATAACACTATTAATTGTCTTATTAATATATTCATAATTCGTGCTATGAATAATATTAGATAATAAATCTATTATATTATCATCACAATATATCTTTTTTAGCATGTTAATTAATGTATCATGATCAATATTATAGAAATATTTTTTAATATCCATTTTTAGTACATATATATTATCATTATTAATTTTTAATTTATTTATATATTTTTTCATATATTCAATGCCACTTTTAGTTCCTTTACCAATTCTAGTAGCAACATTAGTATCTATTAATTTTTTATCTAATTCACATAAAATATAATCACTAACTAAATGATTAATTATTTTATCTTGTATTTTTTCACTCATAATTATTCTATATTTTTTTTCTCTTATCAAAAAAATATTATATTTTCCATGTATATAGTTTTTATTTTCTAATATATTTAATATATTTACTAAATTAGTATTTAATTTACCATGAAAATTAATTAATTTATTCTTATGTTTAGTATTATTTTTAATTTTATTATATTCAAAATATATTTTATCAATATCTATAATAACATTATAATCTATATTACTCTTTTTCATTTTTAATCAGTCCATAACACATTTTTCTAAGTTCTATTATATAATTAGAAACACTCTTAAGTTTTTTAGAAGTAATTAACTTATTATTATAACTAATACCAATTAAATCATCTAATATTGATATTTTAACTATATATTCTTTTAAATACTTCTTTCTATATGTATTATTACTAAAATTAACTATATAATAATGTATAACTTCTAATAAATCAAAACATGTATTTTCAATTCTAGATATTAAATTAATATATTTTTTAGGATAATTTTCAATTATATTATTAATATATTCAATAGTTTTCCTTGTCTTTGTTAAAATTAAAAATTCATCATTTTTAGATTGATAATTTTTACCACCTTCACTATATACCTTTTTTAAAATTTCTTTTTTATTTGATACTTTCTCCATACAATACTACCTCTACAATATCTAAATATTTAATAAAAGATAAAATATTTTTAGAAATTCTATTAATAGCTTTATAACTATTAGCATATATAGTTATAATATTTTTATATCTATTAAAATTTAAT
>CANRKE010000047.1 GCA_947631135.1 uncultured Bacilli bacterium
AGTAATTCTGCTTGTTTATTTTGATGTCCTACTACTGTTATTTTTCCTGAAAATGTCTTTTCCATCATATCTGATTGATCAAATTCTGACTCACTTATCCAAATGTATAGTTCATAATTCTTACTTGATGTTATCTCTTGATTATTTGTTAAAAGTAATTTATTATCTAATACATTTCTGAAATTACCATTACTTATTTTTTCATCACCTGAATATAATGCCCATTTAAATTCTAAATCTGCTAGTTCAGGAGGTAGGCTAATATCTGTTATATTGATATCAACATAAGCTTTAGCTGTACCTGTATTATTTACTTGAAATGATATTTTGCTTGCCTTTTCTTTTATATCTTTATCATATATCGGTTGTATATTATCCAGTCTTATTGAATTTAGATTATCATCTTCATAACTTATTAGTAGTGTTCCAGCTTTTACTGAATTAGCTGGTGTTTTATTATTGGCTGATAAATATGAATAAGTTATTCCAATTATTAAAACTAACACTACTATTATCGCACTTATTAATGTTACTACTTTTTTCTTATTATTTTCCTTTTCCATTTTAATCCACAATCCTCTCAATAATAATAGAAAAAGCCTACCTAAAAATATAGGTAAGCTTAAGGCTTATAAGAATATCAATTCACCCCCCCCAACACGAACATATGTTTGCACATATTTCTTTATGGGGAGGGCTTACCCTATTCCTATTACAATTCCATATTATCAAATATTTTTTATTTTTTCAATATTATATTACTATTTTTTTATAAATTGTTTATATATAATGTAGAATGCTACACACCAAAATGGTATTGTAAACATTAACATTTGATAATTTTTACCTTTTATACAAATATATGTAGCAAATCCTAAAAACTCAAATGTATATAATAAAAAACTAATAACATATACCCTATTCATATGAATTACTAATTTTTTAATGTTAAATAATTGAAAAATTATTTTAGATGTAGAAGCAATAATGCAGATTAAAAATGGAATAACTGCACATACTGTTATCAAATCTTTTGCTTTTATAAGTATATAAGTTAAAGCTGTAATAATAATTAAATATGGTAATATTTTTAAAATGCAAAACAATATCTTTATATTATTATTTTTCATTTTCTACACCTATTAATTTACTATCTCCAGTTTTATAATCTATCTCTATTCCATCTTCTACATTATATACAAACACATTAAATGATATACCCTTACCTTTATCTTCAACAGATAAAGCTTCCATTAATACTCCACTTGCAAGTAAGTTATCATTATTAAATATTGGTGTAACCCTATATAATACATGATTGTTAGTTTCTCTTATATAATCAGCAACTTTATTTTCAAATTCAAGCATACCAATAGTATTCATCTGTCTTGTACAAGTTATTAGATTCTTTTCGTTTGCATTTTCACCAGTTAATTGATAACCAATTAGATGACATCTATTATAAAGATATTTACCATCTACTATATCATATTTTACTGTATGCCATCCACTGGGTTTAATCATTCCAATACTACCTCTTTTTTCAGTAGGCATCAAGTCTTTACCAATATTTGCAAATGCTACCCCACATCTATTTAAATTATCTAAATTACTATATTCTTCAAATGAATTTGTATTTTTATATTCATCACTAAAATTTGGAATATTATTATTTATTACTACATAATTATTTCCAGAATATTCAGGTATATTTGATATATCATATGAATTATTATCTTCTATTTTAATTGCTTGTGTATACTTTAATATATCATCTTTATAATAGTTAAATAATTCAAATGCTAATATTAAAATAATTATTATTACTATTCTTATAATATATTTCTTACTTCTTTTATTCATAATATCACCACTATTATTTAATCATTAATACACATTTAATATTATTATCAATTAATTTACAAAATTTTTTCCCTAATTCTATATCACCAACTATACTACCATAATGTATAGGTACTACAATAGAAGGTTTAATCATATTACAAAGATGAGCAGCTTCTTTATAATCCATAGTAAAAACTCCACCAATAGGTAAAAATGCAACATCACAATTTACTTTCATATTTTCATCTGTTTCATCTGTATCACCTGCAATATAATATTTAATATTATTAATAGTTATTATATATCCAACCCAATTATTTTCTTTTTTATGATATTGTTTATTAGTATTATAACTTGGAATTGTATCAAAATTTATATCTTCTATATTATAACTTTTATTAGGTTCAACATAAATTACATTACTATAATTATTACTTTTAATATCATCTTTCATACTTAGTGGTACAACTAAAATAGTATTATTATTTTTAACTTTATTAATATCATCTATACTATAATGATCATAATGACTATGAGTTATAAATATAATATCTGCATCATGTTTTTCTTCTTTTATTTTGAATGGATCAAAATATATTATCTTATCACCATTAAACTTTATACAACTATGTATTATTAATTCTATATTATCAATCATATAATCATCTCCACTTAACTATTTTTATATTTATTATTAGTAATTATTTCAATTTTTTCTTTTCTATAACAAAATACTGTTAATCTTTTTTTACATTTAGGACATTTAACATGTTTAATACCTATCTTATCAGGAAGTGGTAACTTTAATAAAGTCTTACATTTAGAACATTTCTTATATATGTGTTCTTTATCATCTATATTTCTTTTAATATTTAAAAATGGTTTCTTGATTATTTTAACTATCTTTAAATATAATTTATTTTCTTTTTTTCTAGCTTTAATATTCTTAGAAAAAAATCTATAAAACATAAAAACAAAAACTATTAATTCTAAATATATAATAATGTTATTTTTAGTAAATATATCTACTATTAATAATATTATATATATTTTAAAAAGAAATTTATATAATTCATCAATACCATATCTACCATTCATAAATCTTGCAAATTTATATATCCATTTCACATTTATACCTCCCTTATATTAATCTATATTTAATGAATTATATATAATAGTAAATATTCCAATTAATATAGATATTAATATAATAATTATATTCATAGTATTACCTACAATATGATATAAAATAGTAAAATTAAGTATCATACATATATTATATAGATAAATCCAAAATAAATTTTGTTTAATGTTTTTAACAACTTTTTTACTTATTATAATTAAGTTTTGAATATTAGATAAATTATTATTTATTAAAATTATATCTGATAATAATTTAATTCTATTATCACCACTACCCATACTTACTTTTACATCTGCTATTTTAAGAGCTTCAAAATCATTTATACCATCGCATACCATCATTATATTTTTATTATTTGATTTTATTTTCTCAATTACTTTTTCTTTATTTTCCAAATTAGATATATACTTCTTTATTCCACAAACATTCGATACATATTCTGTATTATCAGCATTATCTTCGCTAATCATTAAAACTTCCATATTTATATCGCTTAATTTACTAATACATTTTTTAGAGCTTTTTCTTATAGTATCACCAATACTTATAATAGCTATTACTTTCTTATCTTCTAAAACATATAATATATTATCTTTATTATTAATAAATTTACTTTCATCTTCTTTATATTCATTTTTAATCTTTAATTTATTAAATATTTTATTATTTCCTACATAAATATCTTTTTTTAATACATATCCATGTATTACATCTTTAGATATATCTAAATTATTATCTATATCATATAATGATACATTAAAATATTCTACATATTTTTTAAATGCACAACTCTCTAAATTATTAGTTCTTACTAAAAGACTAGATACAATCTTTATAATTTCTTTATCATCATAATTACTATAATTTAATATATTAGTTATTCCTAAATATCCATTAGTTAAAGTACCAGTTTTATCAAATACTACTGTATCTATTTTACTTAATTTATCAAATATTGAACTATTCTTAATTAATATCCCATTTTTCAAACATTTTTTTTGAGCTTTTAAAACAGTATACAAACTAGTAAATGGTAAAACTATAGGTGTTGATAACATTAAAACTATTGCAAGTATATTAATAGTATCTCTAATATCTACACCACATATAGTATATCCTACTAGAATAAATATTGATATAATACATAATAAATATATAATTTTTAATACTTTTTTATATTTAATTGGATTATAACTATATTTATCATTTATAATATTTACATATGATTTATTTTTTACTACTCTTTTTTGTATACTACACTTTATATTACCATCTAAGATAATACTACCTTTTTTTATTTCATCTTTACTTTTTTTAAGTATAGGATTAATATTTGAATTTAATCTTTCTTCACTGATATATGCACTACCTTTATTTACAACAACATCAAATAAGACTTCATCACCAGTATTATATTCTATTATACTTCCTTTTTTTAAATTAATTTTTTCATTATATGGATTACATAATATATCTCTAAATCTCTCAATTTTTTTACACATACTTTTATTAATATATTTATATAATTTAGTTGAATATATTAATACTATACATAAATCAAAATAAATATAATATATATAATTAACATTACCCAAAAATATATTAATAGATCCATATATACTATATAAAAATGTAGATAATATACTTATAGATATTAATGTATATATATTAGGTCTTTTATTTATTAAACCTTTTATACCAGATTTAATAATATCTATTGAATATAGTATAAATAATATTGAAATGTCCATTAATATCATTATATAATTTACTATATTTTTATCTATTATATTATTAGATATAAATCTATTATATATTGATAAATAAAAAGTTATTAAAAGTAATATTCCAAATATAATTAATAATATTAAATCTTTTTTTGTATTATTAATTTTAATTATATTATCATTATATATAGTAGTATCAAAACCTAATTCTTTAATAAAATAACAAATATTATCTAATGATATTTCATCAGTATATGAAATATCTATTGTATTTAATATTAAATTTATTTTTATCTTTTCTATACCATTTTGATTTTCTAAATATTTTTTAATACCCCTCAATTGAAAGAAATAACTAATTTTATCTATTTTTAATTTAACACTATTCATAATCATCACCTAAATTATCCAACAGTATGAATATTCATATTAGTAGTACTATCAAAAATCCATTTATTATTTAATTTATCTGTTTTAAATATTATCTTTAATGTGCCTAAATCTTGTTGTCCTAACATAATTTTATATGATCCATCCTCATATTTAATGTTATCTACATCAACAAAATAAGTAACACTATTAGGTAATTGTGAATAATCAATATCTACTTTATTAAAATTTAATCCACCATCAACAGTTGCATATATAATTGGAAAATTAATATCCTCATTGTTACTCAATATCATTATTCCATTATTTTCATCATACATACACATATCAATCAAAGTACTACTAGAATTTGTAAATGGAACTTCTATTTCTTTCCATGTATATCCACTATCATATGTAAAATAGATTTTTTTATATTCTCCACTTCCCATTGACCAATCAGTTCCAAGTGCAGCATAACCAAATTTTTCATTTGAAAAACCTACAATTCTTCTTGTTATACTTTTTTCTATACTATCTATTCCATCAAATTTTATTTCTCTATATGTTTTACCGTTATCGTTAGATATTTTCAATATTGGATTTTCACCGTAGAAAAATGCAATTGGTAGTTTTTCATTATTGGATAAAAACCAACTATTAGTTTTTAATTTTTGTCCATTTCTATAAAATGATAATGTTTCATTAAGTTCTTCTTCAGTTATATCTGTATCTATATAACTTTCTCCATAATTTCTAGTAAACTTTAAAGTACCATTATTTATATAATAATCAACTTCCATCATACTATTTGGATTAATTGGATCATCTTTATTAATTTTATCAAACACATAGGAATACTTTTCTTCATTTGGTATGCTTAATCCATTACTTAATTCAATAACTACTGCATATTTACCATCACTCTTACCACCTTTACCACTTTTGTAGTCTTCAGGTGTAAGTGCCTCTACACTTTTATTGTTTCTAAAATCAAATATTGGAGAATCTTTATCAATTTTTGTACCCATTTTATATTTTAATAAATATGAATTAAAATCGCCTAATCTAATTTGTTTTACTAATGGTATTTTTTTAATTTGCCTAGATAAATATTCTATTTCACTGTTTTTATCATATTCAATTATTAAATCAACATTATTTTCATATGGTTTAACATATTTTAAATTACCTGTTGAATAATTATAAAAAGCATTACCAGTATAGTTTAAATCTGAGTCATAACAATTAAGTGATAAAGTAAAATTATCGATTAATCCATTGTTATTTATACCTATTTCAAAAGATGAAATTGTATATTTACTTGACATATCTTCAGATTTATTAATTATTTCAATTATACTTTCTAATCCATATTTAGGTATATTCTTCTTTATTAAATTATATTTATTATCTCCATCAATAATTTTATTAGGTCTATATTTTAAATAGGTAGAACCCATAATTAAAATCAATATTATTATTATAAGAATTGTTATTATTATATATTTTCTATTTTTTTTCATATACGTTTTCACCCACAAAAAAAGTATATCAAATAAAAAGATAATAAGCAATTATATAGTTTAAATTAATTTATTTTTATAATCTATTTCTCTTTCTAAGTCTTCATATAATTTAAATTTTTTTTCTTCAAGTTCTTCTATTTTTTTATAATACTTATTATTGATTTTTAAATTTTTCTTCTTCATTAATTTATTTAATTCTAAATCAATATGATATATTTTATTTTCTATATTTTGTATTACAAAATCTATATTAGTTATCTTTTCTTTTATTAGTTCTTGTTTAACATTAATATTTTTGTCCATAAAATCCCCTCTTAGTTTTTAATTATAACACATAATAGCAAAAAAGTATAACTAAAAATGGCAATTAATTAATATTTTTTGCTTAGAATGGCACAATATTTATAGGTGATGTAGTAGTGATAGATTTTAGAAGATTAAAAGATATAAGGGAAGATCATGATATTAATCAAGAAGAAATGGCAAAAATATTAAATGTTAATAGATCAACATACTCTTTATGGGAATTAAGTATAAACATTATTCCATTAAAATATCTAAATAATTTTGCTGACTATTTTAATGTTAGTATTGATTATGTTCTTGATTTAACTAATAAAAAAGATAATAAATCTATGATTAAAGGATTTGATTTAGAAATATTAGGTAAAAACTTAAAAGAAATAAGAATCAAAAATAATTTATCTCAAGAAAAAGTAGCTAATATTTTAGGTGTTAGTCAAGCATGTGTTAATAAATATGAAAATGGGAAAATATGTATTTCTATACCTAATCTATATAAATATTGCAAAAATTTTAAAATATCATTTAATATGATATGTGGAAAAGAAAAAAAGACTAATAAATAGTTATATATTACTAGTTATTAGTTTAATATCACCTATATATAAATTTAATAGATTATAAAATTCATCCTCTAATTTAGAATTATTTAAATTAGAATTAAGTGTAATATTTAAGTTATTTTCAAATGTGCATATGGTACATTTGATTTTTTGTATCTTATTAGTATTTACTAATATAAATATATTTTTTATATGTCTTTTATATTGATTATCAAATTCTATTTTTCCAATGTTTGAAAGTGTTGTTGTTGAATTATTACTAAAAAACTTTTTTGTATATTTAATGAATAATTTTTTTATAAATAAAGGTGTTAATTTAATAAAAAAATTAGTTCCTAGTTTAACATCTCTTGTTAAATAATTTTTAATATTATTAATAGATAACTTTTCTTTAAACTCACTATGTACAATACTTAATATATCTTCAAATTGTAAGTTTTCGTTTTTTATAACATTACCGGATACATCAGTACAAACAAAGAAGTTTGATAATGACTGTATATTGTAATGTTTTCGTAAATTTATTGGAATAGTAACTATTATATCTTTATTTGAATTAATATTATATAATGATCTATATATAGCATACATATATATAGATGTTATATATTCAGTAATTGAAACATTCATTTTTTTACATATATTTTTAAATTTTTCTAAATTCAATGTATAATGAAATGTTTTATTTATAGATAGATTACTTTTATCTTTTATTATGAAAGCTTTTTTGTTACTTTTATAAATTTTTAATGATTTATCCACATTATTTATATAGTGATCACAATTTGGATAATTATATATTTTTATATTATTTGATTTATATTTATATTTTAAATTTATATAGTTATGCACGATACTTTTTAATAGATTAACTGCACCTATTCCATCTGTTAATACATGATGTATTTCGAGAGTAATTCTATTTTTATTATAACTTACTTTAAATAAGTATTCGTTATTATTGTTAATATTAATGTTGTCTTTTTCATTATCAATTATTGGTTTTTTGGAATTATTACCAAAATAATTCCAAAAGAAACCTGTTTTAAGTTTAACTCTATAAAACGGATATTCTTCAAGTGTCTGATTAACAGCTTTTTCTAATAGTTTTTTATCTATATTCTTTTTCAAAATAACTGTTAATCTAAATATATTTTTGTCCCTCTTTTTATCTAATGAAAAGATTTTAGCCATATTATCTAATTTACGATTAAAATTTCTCAAATACATCACTTCTATCTATATATAAATTTTATTCAACCTCAATTAATTCGTATTCTCTATTACCAATTTTTAAATCATATGCTGCTTCAATTGTATGTATTCCATGTCTTGAGTTTATTCTTTCTAGTAACTGATCTTTTCCTGGATCATCAGAATTAGTAACTAAATCTATACAAGCTTGATCAATAGCAACTGGATCTAATGAAGCTAGTATTCCTATATCATTCATGCAAGGATCTTTTGCTGTACTACAACAATCACAGTCAACAGACATATTACACATTACATTTATATATGCAATATTATTACCAAAATGTTCAGTAATACTTGATGCAGCATCAGCCATAGCCTCTAAAAATTTTATTTGATCTGTATGGAACATATCATCGTATGATCCACCTTCCATTCCAGCACAATGTATGTATCTTTTTCCTTTACTTGAAGCAACACCTATTGATAGTTGTTTAAGTGCTCCTCCATATCCTCCCATTGGATGTCCTTTAAAATGTGAAAGTACAAGCATAGAATCATAATTTAATAAATTTTTCCCTACATAATTTTTATTGATTACTTTACCATTTGGTATATCTAGTACAATATCTTCTTTTTCGTCCATAATATCAACATCAAAGTATTTAGACCATTCATGATCTTCCATTAATTTTTTATGTTTTTCTGTTGTGTTTCTTTCACCATCATATGCAGTATTACATTCTACTACAGTTCCATTTACATATTCTATCATAGGTTTCATAAATGGTGGTTTTAAATAATTTTGATTCCCAGCTTCTCCAGAATGTACTTTTACTGCAACTTTCCCCTTTAATTCTATTCCTAATTTTTTATACATCTTAACAACACTATCTGGTGTTAATGATTTTGTAAAATAAACTTTTGATTTTTCCATAATATATTTCTCCTTCCATTCGTATGTATATTTATTATACCACTATTTTGTTTTTTTTAATCTAAATACATTTAAAAAAATAAAAAAGGGGCTGTTACGAAATTAAATAAATAATTTCTAACAGTTCTTTTTGTTTTTTTGTTTTGGAAATGGAAAAGT
>CANRKE010000048.1 GCA_947631135.1 uncultured Bacilli bacterium
ATTGATTTTTTAGTAAGGAAGTGTTAAAAATGATTAAGATTTTAATTATAATACCTGCATTTAATGAGCAGGACAATATACTAAAAACATGTAAATCTATTATTGAATATAACAAAAAAAACAAAACTAATTATGATATTATTGTTATAAATGATGGATCTATTGATAAAACAAGGGAAGTACTTGAAAAAAATAATATTCCACATATTAATTTAATTCATAATTTAGGAATTGGTGGGGCTGTACAAACAGGATATAAATATGCGTATGAAAAAAATTATGATGTAGCTATCCAATTTGATGGTGATGGTCAACATAATATTAATTATGTAAAAGATTTAATTTCAGCTATAGAAGAAGGCAATGATATGGTAATTGGTTCAAGATTTATTGAAAATACTGGAAAATTTAAATCGACAAAAATGAGAAGAATAGGAATTAATATAATATCTATGTTTATTAAGCTTTTTACTGGGAAAAAAATATATGATACAACATCAGGATTTAGAGCTTGTAATAAAAATATTATAAAAATATTTTCATTATCATATCCTACTGAATATCCTGAACCGATATCAAATGTTGAAATTATAAAAAAAGGATACTCGGTTAAAGAAGTGAGTGTATCTATGAATGAAAGAAAAGCAGGTAATTCATCTATACATTCATGGAAAAATGTCTATTATATGATAAACGTTTTATTATCAATAATAATTGTAAGTTTAAGGAGGGATAAATGATGTCTTTAAAATTAGTTATAGAATCTCTAATTCTAATAGTTATTCTAACAATAACAATATTAATTATACTAAAAAAAGGAAGAATATCAGTTAAATATTCTTTAGTTTGGATATTTTCTATACTAATAATATTAATTGCTACACTTATTCCGAACTTTATGCAGATAATTGCAAATTTCTTAGGATTTCAAACAATGTCAAATATGATATTTTGTTTATTAATTTTGTTATTATTATTTATCTGTATGTCCCTTACAATAATTGTTTCAGGTCAAAAAGAAAAAATTAAACTATTAATACAAGAAGTATCTATGTTAAAAGAAAGGATAGAATCAGATGAATCAAGAAAATGATGGTAAAAAAACAATAAATTCTGCCTTCTTGTATTCAATAGCGAACATTATATCAATAGTCGTAAGTATGATAGCTATTCCAATTCTAACTAATATATTAAAAACAGAAGATATGGGATTAGCAGTTTCATTTAATACAATTAAAACAATATTATCATATATCGTTTTATTATCTATATATACAACAATTGATAAATCAATCTTAGAATTTAAAGGTAAAAAGAAAGAATATCTATCAACAATATATATCGTTTCAAATATTAGTTTGTTTATTTTCTTTTTAATTTATTTAATATTTAAAAATCCAATAAATAGTATATTAGGATTAAGCACGAATTTAATGTATTTAATGTTTATAATTATATTTTGTACTAATGCATTCACATTATATACAACATATTGGAATTTTGAAAATAAATCAATTAAAAACTTTATTGTATCATTGCTATCTTCACCAGTCGCACAATTTGTTTCAATATTACTAGTTATGTTAATGACTAATAATAAATACATTGGTAGGATAATTGGTATTGATTCATTCTATATTATTTTAGGAATAATCTTTGGAATATCCATATTAATTAATGGGAAACTTTATTTTAATAAAAAATATGCAAAATATGCATTAGCTATATGCATTCCTATTATTCCACATTTAATTTCTCAAATGTTACTCGCACAAAGTGATCTTATTATGATTAAATATTTTACTGGTAACTCAACAGCTGGAATATATAGTTTAGCATATACAATATCATCTGTTTTATATACAATATTGTTTCAATTATTAAGACCGTGGTCCCCATGGGTATATAGAAGATTAGATAATGATGACTACCAGAGTGTAAATAGTAAATCTAAATTATTTATTATATTAGGTTTCATATTAAGTATTGGTTTAATGACTATAAGTCCTGAATTAATTAATATATTTTTAAATTCTGATTATCATTCTGCAATTTATATTGTTCCATCTTTAATATTAGGTGTCTTTTTCCAATTTATTTATGTGTTTTTCTATGATGTAGAATATTTTCATAAAAAAACAAAATATATTACTATTTCATCATTTGGAGCAGCATTACTTAACATTATTCTTAACTTAATTTTGATACCTAAATTTGGATATATGGCAGCAGGATATACTACAGCTATTGGATATATGTTTTTAGCTCTTTTTCATTATACATATATGAGAAAAATCGATAAAAGAGAAATATATAATATTAAATATATAAAAACTTTATCTTTAATTATAATTGTGTTTACTTTATTAAATATTATATTTGTTAATATTGCTTTAATTAGATATTTATTATTTACAATAATTTTCATTTATCTATTTATAAAGTACTATAAAGATTACTCAAGTATATTAAAGATATATATAAATAAAAATAAATTTATACATTTATCAAAATTATTTAATAAATAATATGTAAAATTAATAATAAAATTTTGTATATAATTAAATTCTTACTATTTTCTTTATTTGTTTGTTCTTAACAACAGATTGCTAAAATAATAAAGAGGGTGTATAATATTATTATATTTTATTAATCATTATTAAAATATTTAAAACTTAATATTTGAATGAAATTTATAAATTTTAAAAACAATGTTTAGGTGGTGAATTATGAAAAATATACTTATAAAATTTGTTCCAATATATAGATATATTACTATCAAATTTGATAATATTGTAAAAAGATTTTATAAACCTAAAAATAAAATATCAGAAAAAAAGCAGGTTGCATTAGTAACCGATATGGGTGTTGGTGATGCAATGAATTTCTTGTGTATTGCAGATAAATATTTGAAAATCTTTCCGAAAGATAAATTTGAAATAACTTTGTTTTGTTCAAAAAGCACATATAAATTGTTAAAAGGTGAAACAAATTTTGATAAATATATATTAATGGATTATTTCATTTTTTCTAAAATTAATATAAAAAGTTGTTTAAATATACCAAAGAGAATAAAAATAATTAAAATGCTACGTGAAAAAAAATATGATATATTAATTGCTCAACCACATACGTTATCAATATTGCCATCTGATATATATACATCAAATATAATTATTGCTGATAAAAAAATTACAATCAAGAATGATGCTATATTACAAGTGCCAAAGAAATATATATATAAAGTATATACAGATGTTGGTGAGATAAACAATTCAAAAATTCACAATACACAAATGTATAATAAACTAGCAATGTATGCTAGCAAACATTTGTTCGATATGGGGGGGGTCAATTTATTAGATGAAGAAATTAAATTTAAAAAAATTCACGATGTAAAATTAAATATAAAATTACCTAAAGAATATTATGTTGTATTTCCAAGTTCAAGTTCTGATAAAAAAAATTGGGAATTTGATAAATATGTTGAGCTAATTAGAAGAATATATGATAAAATAGAATTACCTGTAGTATTTTTAGGTACAAAATCTGATGAAGAAGTAATATCAAAAATATGTGAAAAATTAGATAAAAAAATTTATATAAATTTAATTGATAAAACTGAAATTTTTGAGTATATACAAATTATCAAAAATAGTCGTTTTGTAATAACTAATGATACTAGTGCATATCACATTGCTGTAGTAGAAGAAGTACCAGTAACAATAATAGTTGGTGGATATACATACGATTTTGCAGTTAAATATGATTTTGCAGAAGGTTATAAAAAACCATATATATGTGTTAATAAGAACGATTGCTTCAATTGTAAATTACAATGTATACATGGTTTTGATACAAAAAAATTTCCTTGTTTATCATCAATAAGTGTAGATGATGCATGGAAAGTAGTAAATAAGATGATTGAAAATGAATATATAAAAAGAAAGAAGGAAAAAAATAATGGAAAAAACAATCAATAACGTGTTAGATACACACATCGAAGGAATGAAGTCCTTAAAGGAAAACGGTTATATAGAGGATTTAAAAAATGTAATCGAAATCCAATTAGAATCATTAAATAATGGAGGTAAAATATTAATCGCTGGAAATGGTGGTAGTGCTTCAGATGCACAACACTTTGCTGGTGAATTAGTAGGAAGATTCTTATTAGAAAGAGAAGGAATACCTGCTATTGCGTTAAATACAGATACATCAGTTATGACGTGTTTGGGAAACGATTATGGATATGATTCAATTTTTGCAAGACAAATTGAAGCTATTGGTAATGAAGGAGATGTATTTATAGGAATATCAACAAGTGGAAATTCAAAAAATATAATTGAGGCAGTAGAAATGGCACATAAAAAAGGAATTACAACAATTGGTTTTCTAGGAAAAGATGGTGGAATATTAAAAAATATGTGTGATGCAAATTTAATTATACCATTTAAAAGTACTGCTAGAGTACAAGAAGCTCATATAATGTCTATTCATATAATATGTGAAATAATCGAAGAAATTATGGCAGAAAAACAAAAATCTAAAAGTAAAAGTATTAAAAAATAATATTATAAATAAAAAGTAAATAATGAAATCAATTAAAATTATTAAATGGAAAGGGTTGAGTTGATTAATGAAAAAAGAAAAATATATATCAAATTTCTCATTAAAATTATACAATTTATGTCAAAGACTTCCATTTTTACGATATTTAAAGGTATTGTTATATTTTACTGATTCATTATTACTTTTGTTTATAAAAAAACCAAAATATAAAATCAATAACAAAAAGAAAGAAATATTAATAATTTATAATTATGCATTTGGTGATGGTATGATATGGCTATGTTCTGCACGTGGATTAAGAGATATTTATCCCAAAAGTAAATATAATATTACGTTGATTTGTCAAAAAGGAATTCATCAATTATATGAAAATGAAAAAATATTTGATAAAGTTATTCCTTATGATTTAACTAAATCAACTTTTAATATTAAAACAAGATTTAATTTATATAAATTATTAAGAAAAAAATATTATGACATTCTTTTAGATCCAATAGGAGTTCATGAATGTACTACAAACGTATTTATGAGTAGAGTAATAAGTGCGAAAGATAAAATAACTATTTTGGATAAAACATTAAATGAGTATTTATGTCCTAAATTGATATACAATAAAATTTATACTAAGATAATAGAGGTTAGAAAACCTAATCTATCTTTGATTGAATTCTATGCTGAATTCATTAGAGAATTAGGAAATAAAGACTTTAAAGTTAAATTTACTAAAACTAAAATAGATAATTTTAAAATAGAATTGCCTGATAATTATTATATTGTATTTCCTAGTGCGAGTACATTGATGAAAAGATGGCCAATTGAAAGATATGCAGAAATAATAAAAATGATATATAAAAAGACAAAGTTACCTATTTTGTTCTGTGGTACTAATAATGATATAGAAAGTATAAATGAACTAAAAAAACTAATAAGTGATATACCACAATATGACTATACAAATAAAACATCACTTTTAGAATTTATAGAAGTTATAAAAAGAGCAAAATTTGTAATTACAAATGATACAAGTACATATCATATTGCAGTTATAAACGAAGTACCAGTAACAATAATTACTGGAGGATATACTTATAATAGATATGTTAAATATGAATTTGAAAATATGGACAAGCATTTAAAACCATATATAGTAATTTCCGATAATAAAAAATGTTTTAATTGTGATAATAATTGCAAAAGACTTAAAAGTGGAGATGATATTTGGCCTTGTCTTAATGATATATCAATTGAAAATGCTTGGAAAGTTATAGAAAAAATGATAAATGATGTAAGGAGAAAATAAAATGAATGTAGATAAGTTGAATAATATTGGAAATATTAATGTTTTAGTTTTTGGTGATTATATGGTAGATAAATATATTGATGGATCAGTAAATAGAATATCACCAGAAGCACCAGTTCCAGTTGTGTCTGTTTCAAATAAAATAACTAAATTAGGTGGAGCAGGAAATGTAATTAATAATATAGTATCTTTAGGTGCAAAAGTAAGAGTTTTAGGTTGTGTTGGGGATGATATAGATGGTAAATTCATAATAGATTGTTTTAGTAATAATAATGTTGATGCTACATATATGAAAAAATATAGAGAACTTAATACAATTGTTAAAACTAGAATAGTATCTAAAAATCAACAATTTCTTAGATTAGATGAAGAGGTAATAGAAAATTTACCAAAAGATTATTATGAATTTATGAATAATAATTTAGATAATATTTTTAATAATATTAATTCTTTAGTAATTTCTGATTATGGAAAAGGAGCTGTAAGTTATGATATTGCACAATTATTAATTAAAACAGCTAAAAGTAAAAATATACCTGTTGTTATTGATCCTAAGGGTAGTGATTATTCAAAATATTCTGGTGCAACTTTATGTACACCAAATGTAAAAGAATTAAGTGTTGTAACAGGTAAAAACGTAAAAACAGAAGATGAAGTTTTAGAAGCCGGAAAAGAATTATGTAAAAAAATAAATTTAGATTATTTAGTATTAACACGATCAGAAAAAGGAATATCATTATTTAAAAATGGTGAAGATAAAAAAGAAGATTTCCCAGCACTAAAAAAAGATGTTATTGATGTTACAGGTGCAGGAGATACAGTTGTTGCTACTATATCAGTATTATTGCCACTAAATTTTTCTATGCAAGATATTTGTAAAATATCAAATATTTCAGCTTCGATTGTAGTATCAAAATTTGGAGCAAGTACAGTAAGTTTAAATGAATTATTCAGTAATATTTATAATACTGGTAAATATAAGCTAATAGATTTGCGTACTGCAAAATATATAGCTGAGGAATTAAGAAGTAAAAATAAAAAAATTGTATTTACTAATGGATGTTTTGATCTATTTCATGTAGGGCATTTATATTCATTTGAAAAAGCTAGAGAATTTGGTGATATTTTAATTGTTGCAGTAAATACTGATAAATCTGTTAAAAGAAATAAAGGTGATTTAAGACCAATAATAAATGAAAATGATAGAGTTAAAATAATATCTGAATTAGAATGTGTAGATTATGTTATTTTGATGGATGATGATAACCCAGTTAATATTATAAAAGAAATAAAACCTGATGTATCTATTAAGGGAATTGATTGGAAAGATAAAGATGTTATTGAAAAACCAGTAATTGAAAGTTATGGTGGAAGATTAGAGTTTATTGAACTCGAAAAAGATAAATCTACTACAAATATTATTCAAAAGATTTTGAAAGTGTATAAATAATGAATAGAGCAATATTTTTGGATAGAGATGGAACATTAATTGAGGAAAAAAGTTATCTATCAAATGTTTCAGATATTGAATTTATAAATGGTACTATTGATGGATTAAAACTTCTTCAAGATAAATATTTATTAATCATAATAACTAATCAATCTGGTGTAGCAAGAGGATATTTTACAGAAGATAAAGTAAGGGAAATTAATCAATATATAGAAAATAAGTTATTGGAAAAAGGAATTAAAATTACTGATACGTTGTATTGTCCACATTATAAAAATGGAATAATAAAAAAATATTCTATTGATTGTGAATGTAGAAAACCAAAAACAAAATTAATAGATATTGCACAAAAAAAATATAATATAAATTTAAATGAATCTTATGTAGTTGGAGATAAAGATAGTGATATTCTACTTGGTAGAAATGCTAATTGCAAATCAATACTAATTAAAAATTCTAATTATCATAATAATGAAAAATCTGATTATATAGCTTCTGACATATTAGATGCAGCAAAATTTATATTAAAATTAAAAAGAGGTGGACATCAATGAAAATATTAGTAGTATGTCAACATTTTTATCCAGAACAATTTAGAATTAATGATATATGTTTTGAACTTGCGAAAAGAAAACATGAAGTAACAGTGTTAACAGGATTACCAAATTATCCAAAAGGAAAAATTTATAAAGATTATAGATGGTTTAAAAACAGAAATCAATTAGTTAATGGAGTAAAAATTAAAAGATGTTCATTAGTTGGTAGAGGAAAAAGCACTATAAAAATGGCAATTAATTATTTATGGTTTTTAACTTTTGGAAGTTTGAAAGCACTGTTTATGAAAAAAGATTTTGATGTCGTATATGTATATCAATTAACACCTATTACTATGGTGTGGCCTGCAATAGTAGTTAGTAAAATTAAAAAGATTCCGCTAGTTATACACTGTCTTGATCAATGGCCAATAAGTGTTACTACTGTTGGAATAAATAAGAATAGTTTAATATATAAAATATTATATAAAATAAGTAGAAAAACGTATAATAAAGCTGATTTAATAACGATAAGTTCAAAATCATTTAAAAATTATTTTGAAAATGTTTTAAAAATCAGTTCTAAAGAAAAAGGTTTAGTATATTTACCATCATATGCTGAAAGTGATTATGAAAATGTTGGTATTACTAAAAATAAAACATTTGATTTGGTTTTTGCTGGAAATATTGGACCAGCTCAAAGTGTAGAAACAATTGTTGAAGCGGCGAGAATATTAAAAGATAATAAATATATTAAGTTTCATATTGTAGGTGATGGGTTAAGTAAATCAAAATGCGAGGATTTATCTAATAATTATAAACTTGATAATATTACATTTTATGGATTTCATAATGTGTCTGAAATGCCTAAATATTATAAATTAGCTGATGCATTTTTGATTACAATGGTAAATAATGAAGTTGTAAACAACACTTTACCAGCTAAAGTACAATCCTATATGGCTTCTGAGAAACCAATAATAGGAGCAATTAGTGGAGAGGTTAAAGAAGTAATAGAAAGTGCTGATTGTGGTTTATGTTGTGAATCATTAGATTATAAAACATTAGCAAAATTAATTTTAGAAGCATCAAAATCAGAAGATAAAATTAAAAAGTGGAGTAAGAATTCTATAGAATATTATAATAAGAATTTTAAAAAAGATGTTTGTATTAAAAATTTAGAATCATTATTATATGAAGTTATTAATAAGGAGAAATAAGTATTATGAGAAATAAAAAGATAGCAGTATTAATACCGTGTTATAACGAAGCGAAGACAATAAAGAAAGTAATAGAAGATTATAGAAAAGTATTAGGAGATGTAGATATATATGTATATGATAACAATTCTACCGATAATACAGATAAAATAGCTGAGAGTGCAAAAGCAATAGTA
>CANRKE010000049.1 GCA_947631135.1 uncultured Bacilli bacterium
CAAAATTCTGATATTATATCCCCAGATTCTTACTTGAAAAAAATTGATAAAATAATAGAGGATTATAAAAATGTGTCGATTAGTAATTGCATTATTCCATGTGCAGTTTCTCCTAAATTTGAATATTTAACTCACTCTTGTGGAGCAGGTCAAGTTATGTATGCAATCGAAGCTAATGGTGATGTTAAAATATGTCCTTCTTCAACTTACGTTATTGGAAATGTATTTAAAAATAGCTTTACTAATATTATACACTCATCAAATATTAAAAATTTTCAAAACTTAAAATGGCTTCCTAATGTATGTATGATTTGTAAAAATTTTTCAAAGTGCAAAGGTGGTTGTCATGCTGAAGGAAACAAACAGTTTTTTAATAATACATGTGATGCATTACTCATTGACAAATTAAATAAGGTGTGGGATAACATTAAAGATAAGAAGTTAATAATGAATAACTATTTAATAAGAAAGGAAAAGGGAGCTTATTTAATTATTAAGGTACCTCTTAGAAAAATTAATTATACTGGATATAAAATTTTAAAATTTTTTGATGGTAATAAAACTACTAATGAAGTAGTACGTGATAATAACAATATATCAAATATAAAAGATTTTATTATTACCTTATATCTGGAAAATATTATAAAGGTGATTATATGAAAAAGAGATTAATTAATGATGATAAATTTATTATCCAGCATAATAGTAAATACTATGTTGTAAATGAATACACTTATAACATTTTAGAGTCCTATTTTAGCTACAATTCTTTATCTGATATTGCTAAAAAACTTAATATGAATAGTTTTAAAGTTAATAAAGAATTAAAAAAACTAAAAAAAGAAATAAAGAATATTGTGTATTATGAAGATAATGTTTCATTAGATTTTCCTTTAAAAGTGCAATGGAAGATAACAAATAGATGTAATCTTCATTGTAAACATTGTTATTTAGGAAAATTGGATTTTGTTGAATTAAAAGAGAAACAGTTGATGGATATAGCAAAAAAGATAACAGATAGTAACGTATTTGAAGTTACATTAACAGGTGGAGAGGCTTTAATGGTTAAATCTTTGCCAAAGATAGTTGCTCACCTTATTAAAAATGATATTAAAGTTAACATATTTACAAATGCTATATTTTTAAAGAGTTTTAACGAAGAATTAGAAGCAGAATTAAAATATATTCCAGTTGAAAGTTTAGATTATTTTATAAGCATAGATGGAATGCAAAAAAGTCATGATTTAATAAGAGGTAAAGGTAATTTTGATAAAACAATAAACAATATATCTTTGATGATAAAAAAAGGATATAGAATTACTACTAATTCCGTTTTATCAAAATTAAATTACAAAGAAATACCAAAGTTGTATAAATATTTATATAATATTGGAGTATATAAAATTCAAATATCTAATTTAATAGATTCAGGTAATGCTTCAAGAGATATGAAGCTTACTGATAAAGAAAGGCAAAAATTTAACGAAGAATTAGCGAATATTATATCAAAATTAGATAAAGGTAATAAACTTTTATATGCTGAAATGCCTGATGAAAATGATAGTAGTGATGTTTATTTGTTGGATTCCAATGGTAAAAAATATTTACAACAAGAACATTGGAAATGTTCTGCAGGAATAGGTAAATGTACTATTGATTACGATGGTGAAGTATATTGTTGTCCTTTTATTAAAAATTATTCATTAGGAAATTTGTTATATGAAAATTTTGAAAAAATATGGAACAATAAGAAAAGATTTGAGTTTCTTAAATTAATTGCAACAGAAAATAGCAATAGTAGAATATGTATTGCTGCTAAGAAAAGAATAAATAGGAAAACTGAAAATTGAGAGGTGGTGATAATATGATAAAGTTTATTAAAAAATTATTTTCAAGAAAGAAAATTACAAATTTATTTTCTAACAATGAAGTTCAATTAGCTGAACTTGGTGGTAATTATTGCTCTGATTCTTGTTAATTTGGAGGTGATATATATGGCTTTGTCTGTGTGGAATAACAACAAAATATTAAAAAAATGGATAAATAAAAATCAAAAAGATTTTTTTGATAGCAATTTTAATTTTAATATGATGGATTTATACTCAGATCCTTTACTAGAAATTATTTCTACTAAACTAAAAGTAGATAAAAAATATATTTATCTAGGTGCTGGTAGCAGTCAGTTTATTCCTGCTATTATCGGATTAAAATGTTGGGATAAAATATATTTGTCTACTCCAGAATTTGGTTTGTATACTAGATCGGTAAGAAGGTTAAATACTGATTATGAAGAAATATTTAGCAAAACATGTGATAATTTCATAAATTTTTTTCTTAAAAAAGAAACAAATAAAAAAGATTTATTAGTTTTATCTTCTCCAAGATGGTTTTCTGGTGAAAGATTTACTGGTTCGCAAATTAAATTACTTATTGATAATTTTAAAGGAAGTATACTCATAGACGAAGCCTATATCTCTTTTTCTGAAAATCCCAATGGTCTGATTGAATTGGCATTAAAAAATGACAGATTAATGATTTTAAGAAGTTTTTCAAAAAAGTATTTCTTATCTGGAGTTAGGGTTGGATATTTAGTAACAAAAAAAGAAATTGATGGTTTTAGAGATACTATTGTTCCCCCACATTCAATAGCAACTTATTCATCAAGACTTTGTATCAAACTCTTAAATGATAAAAAATTATTAAAAGTATTTGATAATACAATAGAATATATAAAATATAATAGAGATAATTTATATAGTTATTTAAAATCCAATGATAATTTTTATGTTTTCAAATCTGAAGCAAATTTTATTACATTAATAGTTAGAACTAAAAAATATTATGAATATTGTAAAAAAATATTATCGGATTTATCAGGCATACAGTTCTTTCAAAATGAAAAGTTTTTATATATTAAAATATGGATTGCTAATATAGATTTTTCAAATGAAATAATTAGGAGGTTAAACGATAAATAATGGTATACATATATTCTTTGCCCAGTGAAGTATTACAATATCCAGATATAAGAAATTTATCTTTGAAAAGTTATCTTAATAATAATCATATAAAAAATATATATATTGATTTTGTAGATTATTTGATTAATGATATTCTATACAAAAATAGTTTAATAAAAAATACTATTGATGATATTCGTAATGAAAAAATTAATCTATTAGAAGCTAATAAAAAATTTTTAGTAGAATTTAATAAATTCTTAAATCAATATAATTTAACTTTTGATAGAAATTATTCTTTTAAAAAGATTATAAAAAATATTGATGATCTTATAAATATAAGTGAGGATATTTCTAAATTTATAGATTTATTTCCAATAAAAAAGTATAAAAATGATGATATAGTGTTTCTTGGTGTTCAATATGGATATCAGCTTCCGTTTGCAATATGTTATGCTAAAAGAATAAAAGAAATAAATAATAATACTAAAATAATTTTAGGTGGCAACTATTTGACTCAAATATATGATTTGAATAAATTAATTCTTAGTAAGATTCATAATGTTGATGCAATAATTATATTCGGTCATGGTGTTACTTTTTTAAATATTATAAAATATTATCAAGGAGAAGAAGTCTTACTTACTAATACTATTTTAAAAAATAATACAGAATATATTATAAAAAAGAAAATAAATGATAAATATAAAAATTATTCTATAGACTATAGCGACATTAATTTTGATAGATATCTTGCACGAAAAAGAATTATGCCAGTTTTATTAAATTATGGATGTTATTATCATAAATGTAATTATTGTACACATCATTTTTACTATAGTAATTATATGAAATTAGATACTAAAAAAATATGTGATAATGTATTAAAAGAGTATAATAATAATAAATTTGATTGCATTGTATTCTTAGATGAATGCATTCCTGAAGAGCAAATATTATATGTTGCAAAATATTTTCTTGATAAAAAAATTATTACTACGTGGATGATGGAAACAAGAATAAGTAAAGTTTTTTTGAATGAAGAAAACATTAAATTATTATATAGAAGTGGTTGTAGGTTTATTTCTATGGGAATTGAAACTTATAATAAAAGAATTTTAAGAGATATGAATAAAAACATTGACATAAAAGATATTAAGCCAATATTAAAAAACTTTTTTAATAATGGTATTGTTACTTCTGCAACATTTATGGTAGGATATCCTACAGAAAATTTATTTAATATATATAAAACACTTTACTTTATTAAAAGAAATAAATATTTAGATTTATTTGGATTAAATGTTTTTAAACTTGTAAGAAATTCAATATTATCATTAAATATGAATATAAAGTTTAATGATAACAATTTAGTATATATAAAGGATAATAAACGACTTAATAAGGTACATAACATATTATTTCGGTTTAAAATTAATAAAAAGATTAATAGGGTTGAAAATATTAAAAATATGGTTTTAAATAGAAGCGATTATTTATTTATAAATAGGGAATGTTACAGTATGAATTATAGGAGGATTAATTATGAGTAATATTGTTAGTTTAGAAAAGTTTAATGATTTTAAAATTAATCATTGTGATAAGTTTTTTCCAAGTGATATTGATATCTGGTCAAAAAGAATACTTCTTATATGTATGAATGATGAAAAATTATTAGATGATATTAAAAAATATATTGATATATCAAATGATATAAGCGCTGAAGAATTAGATAGTGTAATGAAAAATCTTAGAGAAGAAACAAACAATTACATAAGAAAATGTACAGGAAAAACAGGCACTGAATTATTAAATAATTTTTCAATAGCTTTAGTTTATTATGGTTTATTGGAATCTTTAGATGAATTAGCATCTTTTGCTGTTAATTTATTACAACAAATTAAAGATAAATATGGAGAAAATTATCTAAGTGTAATAGCTCAATATGATAAAGGTAATTTATCTTTAGACAGTGCTAAAATAATGAAAGAGTCAAAATTTGATACAATTGATTATAATGATGAATTATTAAAAAAATATTCAGTATTGAAAAAATGGCAGGATAAGCAACATGGTTATTATCAAACTATAATAGAACCACTTTTAATTCAATTAAACGATGAATATAGGATACAACATAAATTACCATTAGATGTAGAAATTGAAGATTTGTTTGAATATAAAAAATTCTATGAATTATGCAATAAAAAGAGTATTTCTATAGATGAACTTGCTAAATTCGAATTATGTGGTATCGATAAAGAACTTATCAAACTTGTTGGTGGGAAGGCATATGGATTAATAAGTCTTAGAACTAAAAATATACCGATACCAGAAAGCATTGTCATTCCTACAACAAATAAAGTCGTATCAGAAGAGTTATTTAAAGATTTAGATGAAAATATTAATTATTCTGTAAGAAGTTCAGCTGACATCGAGGACGGTAATAAAAACTCTTTTGCAGGAATGTTTGATTCTTATCTTGATGTTTCATACGATAAATTATCTGAAAATGTGTACAAAGTTATTGCTTCAAAAAATAATGATAGGCTACAAAAATATATAACAACTAATAGTTTGAAACAACCTAATATGGCTGTAATTATTCAGAAGTTTATAGAACCCGAATATGCAGGTGTTTGGATAGGGAAAGATAGTGAAAGCGGTTGCTTGGAATACGTTAAAGGTAATGGAGAAAAATTAGTATCTGGTAAAGTAACTCCAGTTAGAGAAGTTTGGAACAACAATCAATGTAAAGATGCCACCTTAAAATGTATCGATGGGGAAATAGGGAAAATACTTTTAGATTATCAAAAGAAAGTTGCTTCATCTGAATCAAATATAGCGGATTTTGAATGGATGATATTAGATAACCATTTAGTGATGTTACAATATAGACCTGTTACATCTAAAATTGATATTAAATATCAATTTATACAAGATGAAGAAATGATTACAGGAATTCCTTCTTCACCTGGAAAAATATCTGCACCAGCTAGGTTTGTGAATGCCCGATTTATAGATCAAGTAAATGATTGGCATGAAGGAGATATATTGCTATCATGGTATACAGATCCAGAGTGGATGCATATATTATCTAAATCTTCTGGAATTGTAACAGCTGTTGGAGGCTTCTTGTGTCATGCAGCAATTATCGCAAGAGAACTTGGAATACCTTGTGTTATTGGAATTGGTCCAGATCAAATGAAAAAAATTTGGAATGAAGACTACTTGACCATTGATGGTGATAAAGGAACTGTAGAAGTAGTAAAAAAAAGAAACTTAAATAGAAAATGAAAAGTTTACATAAATTATTTAAAACTGATGTTAAAAAATAATTTCTAAAACATCAGTTTTTGTTAATTGAAACCTTCTTATATATTTTCTTTTTTCATTATATTATATATTTTTAACCAATTTTTATATTTGCATGTCTTTTTACATTTACATTCATTACAATTTGGACATGATGGATTAATTAGTTTTAATTCGTGTATTATGTATAAATACTTAGAATCAATATTTTTATCTTCGATGTTTTCTAAATATTTTTTAATATTATTATTCTTAATATCTTTGCTAGGTTTTGAATTATTTTCATTTTTATAGCATACTAATGCATAAAATAATTCAAAACTTATTTTATTATAATTTGTCTTAATATACTTTTCTGAATGAAAATAGTTTCCAACATTCATAAGAGTATATCTATCAATTTTTAGTATTTTTTTTAATACATTAATAGCAATTATCAATTTTTCTTTTGTATATTCTTTTTCAATATTATAAAAAATATTCTTTATTATATTATAATTAAAAATTACATATTGTTCATCTATATCTAGAGTATAAATATTAGATAAATCAGGAATAAAAACTTTATAAACAGGAAATGACAAATATGAATAGTCTTTTATATATATATCATGGTGGTTTTCTTTTATAATTTTTAATAAATAATTATAATTATCTATGTTTTTATTTTTATCTATGAATATATTTATATTTTTATATGAGTATTCTTTATTACTTATAAGCATTTCTTTTGGATGTATTCCATTATTACTTGTGTAGTTTTTAAACCAATTGGTGATTTTCTCTTTATTTGATAAGTTATCATAATTATTATTAATTGATTTCATTTTATTATATAATTCTTTTTCACTTTTTAACCCTTGAAAAGCTTCTGTTAAACATCTTTGAATTGCTATATTAATATTAGGATCGCTACCCATAGTAAATATATAATTTTTTTTAGTACTATCTAATATTAGAACACCTACAACTGGATATTTTCCTAATGTACAATCTTTTATTTCTATACAATAATTTAGACTTTCTAAATATTTAATTTTTTCATATATTGGTAAATCATCACTTATTTTAAAATTATTTAATTTAATTCTTTTTTCTAATATACTTCTATAACAATATCTTTCAAATATTTCACATATTCCTTGGCAAATTGCTTCATAATATGTGTTACCTGAACATAGACCGTTAGATAAAGAAGTACAATATATTAGTTTAATTGGTAGAAATATTTCTTTTTGTTTTATTGGATTGTTAAATAAACTATGTAATTTATATTCATTACTTATTTTTTCTTTATCATAATTTTCATTATTAAAAAATGATTTTAATATGTTACCCTCATATTCTTCAAACTCCATATATTTATATAGTTTATTTTCTTTAAATGTTTCCTTATTTAAAAAATAATCGTTTATTAAATTTTTACTCGCTAATCTTTCTAATAATTCAGCATAAGCAGATGCTTTAGCATATTTTTTAGATTCACCCTTACCATTTGTTCCGGTGTTATAAAAACCTTTAATTTCAATTCTTATAGAATAAAACTTTTTGTTAATTGTTTTTATTTTATATTCTTTAACATTAATTTTATTTTCTTTAAGTATTTTTTTAATTCTTCTAATTGTATTTGATGGATTTTCGTCTTTTCTTACAACAATCATACACAACTCCTCCCATTTTTATTTTATCATAAATAAATATTTATTAAAATGTGTTATACTAATATTAGGTAAGAGATAGTCTGAAAAATAATTATTTTTCATGACTGGCGTAAGCTTTAAAATTGTGGAAAGGAATGATTTATATGAAATGTAAATTAGCTGTTTTTTCAGATATACACGGAAATTTAGAAGCGCTAGAAGCAATATTGAATGATATAAAAAATAATGACTACGATAAAGTATATTGTTTAGGAGATGTCATAGCACTTGGCCCTAATCCTAAAGAATGTTTAGATTTAATTATTAAAAACAATATTAAACTTATATTAGGTAATCATGAATTATACTATTTAAAAGGAACAAATATTGAAAAAATGAACGATAATACAAAATTACATCAATCTTGGGTAAGAAGCATTTTAAATCATGAATATGAAAATTATTTAAATTCTTGTCCGTTAGTAATTGAAAAAAAGATAGGTAATCATCGAATCTGTTTTGAACATTTTCTTATAAAAGATAATAGTTTACAATATCCATTTGAAGAATTAAGCATAATAAAAGATGAATCAATTAAATACTTGGTTCATTCACTAAGTAATGATATTACCATTATAGGTCATGAACACAATTCATTTACAATTGTCAATAATAATAAATTAATATGTATAGGTAGTAGTGGATTATTAAAAGATGATAATACATTTTATTATTCTTTAGAAAATGTTAATAATAATTTGATTATTAAACTAAAAAATATTAAATATGACAGAAAAAAATTAATCAATACACTTAATAATACTGAATATCCTGATAAATCTATTATAAGTAAATATTTTTTTTGGCATAAATAATAATGATAAATATGAAAATAAAAAAATAAAATCACTATTTGCACAGTTCGGCTGTAAGAATTTAAATTTAAAGAACAGATTTAAATAAATCTTTATATTTTAGAGTAACACTTGTAGAAAATGCTAATTCTAATAGA
>CANRKE010000050.1 GCA_947631135.1 uncultured Bacilli bacterium
GTGTACTATTGGTACGTGATTTCTTTCATTTATTCTCTATTTTTTCTGGCTCTAATCAAAACTGTCCATTAGTGAGTTACAATATAAGGATTATTAACTTCACCATTTCCTTGGGTAAACAGTGTGTCAGATCTCAGATTGAAAACTGGCACAGCGGCACTTTCATTGTAGACATAATTGATAACGAAGTTACCGTCCACGTTCACATTGAACTCATAAGCATTACTACCACTGAAACGGTAAGGCGACCCCAGCCACCTATTGGAACTGCTTCCTGCTAAATAATAGTTGGAATTTGATGATCCATTTTTTCCTCCTGCAAATACTGCTTCATCTGCTGATAGTAATCCTATTTTTAAATTATATTCTCCTCCATAATTTTTATCTGTGTTCGGACATATAAATGTTGGCTGTTTATTTGTCTTTAATCTATCGTATGCTCCATAATATATATAACTTCCACTTACACTCGATACTGAAGTGTCGTTACAATATCTTGATGTTGTAAATAATGAATCATATTTTCCTTCAATATTAGTTTGATACCAATTATCTAAATATGTTTTTATTGTTGATGCTGTTCCTTCTGTTCCATTACATTTTGCTTCTTTTGTACATTTCTTACTATTTTCATATGTATATCCTACATATTGTTCTTGTTTATATGTTTGATTAAATTTACTTGTTCCAATAGATCCATCTGCTATTATTCTAATTGATTTATCTCCGTTGATACGTACTATCCTAAATAACATATCATCACCTTTTTTATGATAATCACCATCATCCTCAGGCCATGTTAACCCTTCTATTTTTACATAATTATCTTGTACATTTCCTCTAAAGTAATATGTCTTACCATCTGCGTCATTACCTTCAATTAATCCTTCATCTGTTTCTGATGTTTGAGTAAAGTCTGGTTCTTTTGTACTAGGTGGATTATTTGCTAATATCTTTTCAGATAATGTTGGTGGTGGTGTTACTACATATGGATCATCTTCTGTCCCACTTCCTGATTCATATAATGTATCAGCACGTAAATTTAGGACTGGTACAACTGACATGGCCGAACTAATATTGGTTTCAGTATATCCCCCATCACCCATCATAAATAAAATATAATTTTGAAAAAAATTTGGATTACTACTACTCGAATAAACGTTTTCATCAAAACATAAAGGTGTTCCAAGCCATGATGATGAGAAATTATTTGCCAAATAATCGTTAGCATCAAATCCCCATACTCCTCCTGCAAATTTTACCTCATCAGCAGACAATAATCCTATTTTTAAATCGTATTCTCCTCCATATAATTTATCTGTATTTGGACATATATATGATGGTGTGTTTCTTTTATCTATACCATAATATATATAACCATTTTCGTTTGATATTGATGTATCATTACAATATCTTGTTGTTGCAAATAGTGAATCATATTTTTTCATATTTTTATTGTACCAATCATCTAAAAATTTTTTTACTTCTGAATCTGTTCCCTCTGTACCATTACATCTATCATTATTTGTACATTTCTTGCTATTATCAAATGTATATCCTGAAAATTTTTCTTGATTATTACTACTATTAAACATACTTTTTCCAATTGATCCATTAGCAATTATTCTAATTGTTCCATCACCATTAACACGTACTATTCTAAATAACATATCATCACCTGCTTGATGATAATCACCATCATCCTCATACCACTTTAATCCTTCTATTTTTACATAATTGTCTTCTGCTGCTCCTCTAAAATAATATGTATTTCCATCAGCGTCAACATCTTTATACATTTCTTCATCTGTTTCAGTGGCTTTATTAAAATCAGGTTTATTTGTATTTATTGTATTATTTGCAAGTATCTTTCTAGATAGTAATTCGTCTAAATATCCTAATTCTGTTTTATCATTTGATAATGTTACATCATTATGTCCATATCCTGTGTCTGCACCAATTTTTACTGTTACAGATTGTGTGCTATTGTTTATTACACCTACTTTTACAGTTTTACTTACATTAGGATTACCTACTTTTTCTAACATTTCTGTATTGTTTGAATCATCAGATATTCCAACATTAACTCCTTTAGGTAATACACCTGGATTGACTGCTTGATAATATAATTTATATTTTATATTTGTTGATGTGTTATTTGTTAGTGTTAAATCAAATAATTTTACTTCACCAGCACCAACTGTTATTTCTCCAGTATCTTTATTATAATCACCAGTATTTGATGTTATATTAACAGAAATCATTCCACTTTTTATTATTGCTACATCACCGATAGCTTCTTGTTTTTGAAATATTGCAAGCGATGTATATATCATGAAGAAAAATATTGATAACACTATTAAATATAGTAAATATATTTCTCTAACATGTCTTGGTTTAAATAATTCATATTTTACTTTTTCTAACATGTTACTCACCTACCTTTACTATATATGGATTATCTTTTGTTCCATCACCGCTAACATATGGAGTTTGGGCTTTTAGGTTCAAGACTGGAATAGCAGATTCGGCGTATTTGTAATCAAGCGCAGAGAAATACGAACTTCCGCTTAATTCGAACCCATAAGCACTATTATCCTCAAAACTATAAGGCGTCCCCAGCCACTTATCACCATTGTTTCCATACAAATAAAAATTTTGACTATCTGATTCGATAGGTCCTCCTGCAAATGATACCTCATCTGCTGTTAATAAACCAATCTTTAAATAATATTCTCCCCCATAGTTTTTATCAGTGCTTGGACATATATATGTTGGAGTCGGTGAACTTGTGTTTATTCTATCATATGCTCCATAATATAAATTCCCATCATCATCTGTATGTCCTGTTGATGTATCGTTACAATACCTTGTACTTGCAAATATTTTATCATAATCAGTCATATTTGTTTTATACCAGTTATCTAAATATTCTCTTATTGTTGATTTTTTTCCATCTTGTACATTTGGCTTACTATTCTCATATGTATATCCTACATATTGTTCTTGATTATTTACTTGATTAAATAAACTTTTTATTCCAATGGAACCGTCCGCAATTATTCTTGTTGTTCCATCCCCATTGATTCTTACTATCCTAAATATCATATCTTCTCCAGGTTTAGCGCCTACTTCTTTTTTAGCATCAATGCATTCTTGTTCTGTAGAATATCCATATATATCGAAAGCTTTATTACAATCTGCTTCTAATTCACTTTTATTTTCATATACATGTGTTTCATTAGGTAATACATAAGATGTTGATGCATCAGCCGGCCATTTTAATCCTTCAATCTTTAAATAATTATCTTTTACTGCTCCTCTAAAGTAATATGTTTTTCCATCCGCATCTTCATCTTCAATTAATCCCTCATCACTGTCGCCTCTATCATCAAAATTAGGCTTTTGTGTACTAGGTTCATTATTCTCTTTTATCTTATCACTTAATTTAGTATAATTAGTAGCTTGTCTATAATCTAAATTTAATTTACCATGAAAATGTGCTCCTATAACACTATTTGGTGCATCATTTGTTATCCATAATTTTAAATTATATGTTTTAGATTCTCCTGCTTTTAAATAAGCTTCACTTACTATTTCATTATTATATTCTATTGTATTTACCATATTAGAATTATCTTCTCCAATATACCAATTAATATTATCCAGTGGTATTTGATTATCTATACAACCATCTACTGTTACTGCATCACTATCACTAACTAATTCTATTCCATAGTATACATCAACATCTGATGTATTAGTAACAGTAAAAGTATATGCTCTATCATCTTCAATTGCTTCTTGTGTTCCCTTTGGATATGCATCTTCTAATGTTAATGTTCCCTTTGTATTAGTTATACTTACACCTATATGTGTTGATTCTATTTTTTGATCTTCTGAGGAATCATTCCAAGTAAAAGCAGCCATGGTTGTAGTAAGCACTAATACTACAGTTAATATAATCGATGCGCTAGTTATTATTAATTGTTTATTTATTTTATCATCTATCTTAAATACATTCTTTAACCTTTCCATTATGATGCCTCCATATCATTCTAATACTATTAAATCATAAAATGTGTTATTTGTAAATTATTGATGATAAAAAAATTAAAAAATTAACACTATTAGTGTTAATTAATATAATATACTAATTATTATTTTGCATAATTTTACGTACACTTTTCAAATGAGAAGTCGCAATTATTCCTCTTAATATTATTTTATTATGAAAAATAATACTACAAGATCCATAATCTACTTCTTTAACATTAGAAAAATTAACTATACAACCACGGTTAACTTTTAAAAATTTATCGCCAATCTGATCTTCAAAAAAAGAAATACCTTTGCATACTTCATAACTTTCATCGATAGTTCTAATAATACTTTTTCTAATTTCTCTATCAAACATTATATATAAAATATCATCAAATTTTAAATTATAATCATGTCTATTCATAGAAAATTTAATAGATTTTTTAAGTTTAAATATATCACAGCAAGTTCTTAATGCTCCATTAACATTTTCTTCAAAATTAATTTGCTTGCAAATATAATCTAATATATTTAATCTTAATTTTTGTGCCTCAGGTATTAAAATACTTCTACCAGTTATAATAATTATTATACTATCTTGATCTGTCTTCCTTATTTGATTTGCAATATCTGTACCACTACCCTTTTCATCTAAACATATATCTAACATATATATTGTATTTCCAGTTTTATCTTTCTCAATAAATTCCTTTAAAGTGTCATTATATGCCTTATATGTCTTAACACTACATGGAACTTTATAATCAGAAAAAAACTTATTAACTAAATCATATATTTTAACTCTAAAATGTTGATTATCTTCACAAATTACTACATTCAACATTTCAATCACTTCCTCAATATTATTTTATCATTTATATTAAAAATATAAAATATAAAAATGGTAAAAAATGGAAATTATTTATTAAATAAAAAATTAAAAAAATAACACCTACTCAATAATATTGAATATAATGTTATTCAATAGTTAGCTATTATACTCTGTACTATCGTAGTCCTTAAAAATAACTAACTTAAAAGAAAACACCTAACACAAGACATCTGGTGTATCTCTTTTTATTGTATGAAGTTTCCTTCATCTATATACTAATACCATATAATTTAATTTTAATCAAAAAAAATTGATAATTTTTTTAATATATTATTTTTTATTTTAAGACATATGCAATATTTGAATATAATTTTATAAATATTACATATTAATATTAGGTGAAGAATATGAATATAGATAATCTTGATAAAACACTAAATAAAATAAAAATAGAATGTGCTGGTCCAGATTTAAATATTAAACTTATGGAAACAAAAAAAATAAGATTAGCTACTATATATTTAGAAACTATTACATCTACAAGTGAAATGAATGATGTAATACTTAAAAATATTTCAGATGATTTTAGACATGAAATAAAATTTAAAGATGTATATAATTACCTATATAATAGTATTTCTTGTGGTAGTATAAATACTATTAGTTCATATAAAGAAATTATAGAATATCTATATAATGGATTTGCAGTAGTATTAATTGATAAAAGTGATAAAGCTATAGTATGTGAAGCACGTGCTACATTAGATAGAGGTGTATCTACCCCATCATCAGAAGCAATAATAAGAGGACCAAAAGATGGATTTACTGAAAACTTTAATAAAAATTTAGGTTTGATTAGAAGAAGAATTAAATCTCCAGATTTAAAAGTAATTGAAAAAAATTGTGGAAGATTATCTAAAACAAGAATAGGAGTTATGTATATATCTACTATTGCAGATAAACATTTAGTAGATGATATTATTAAAAAAATAGATCAAATTGATATTGATGCAATACTTGATAGTGGATATTTAAGAGAACTTATAATAGATGATAACAAAAGTAATTTTCCAACAATAATGAGTAGTGAAAGACCAGATAAAGCATCTATGGCACTATTAGATGGTAGAGTTGTATTAATTTTTGATAATACACCATTTGTATTAATAATACCAACATTCTTTATAGATTATTTTCATACACCTGAAGATTATTATCAAAAGTCTAATAATGTTAGTTTTATTAGAATAATACGTTTTATAGCATTCTTTCTTTCAATATTAACCCCTGCTATATATATCGCACTAGTTACACATAACCAGAAAAATATTCCTACAGGATTTTTAGTAAACTTTGCTAGTCAAAGAATTGGTGTACCATTTCCCTCCTTCGTAGAAGCACTAATAATGATGATAGCATTTGAAATATTAAGAGAAAGTGATATAAGATTACCTAGTATTGGCGGATCTTCAGTATCAATATTAGGAGGTATAATAATAGGAGATGCAGCAGTATCTGCAGGAATAGTCTCCCCTATCATGGTAATAGTAATATCTATTACTGCAATATCATCATTAATATTTTCACAAGTAGATGTAATTAGTGCGATTAGAACATATAGAATAATATTTCTTATAGCAGCTACTATATTTGGTATATATGGAATAATATTATTATCCATATTACTAATAATTAGATTAACTTCATTAGAAGTATTTAATATACCATTTACATATCCTTTTGCTCCATTTAATTTAAAAGAACAAAATGATACTTTAATTCGTGCACAAAGAAAAAAATTACAATTTAGAAATTTTATAACAGCTAAAAAAAATATTAGAAGAATAAAAAAGGAATCATGATTATGAAAAAGAAAATATTAATATTAATAATTTTATTACTACCATTAATATCTGGTTGTAATTATAAAGAATTAAATAATTTATCTATTATTAATTATATTGCTATTGATTATATAGATAATGAATATTTAACTACTGTCAAAGTATTAAATACAGAAAAGAATACTGATAATCAAAGTGATACTTTTAATGGTGTAACTTATAGTGCAAAAGGTAAGACTATAACAGAATCTATTACTAATATATCATTATCTATTCCTAAAAAAATATATTTATCACATATAGAATTATTAGTAATATCAGAAAGTGTTGCTAATAATAAATTAAATGATATTATAGATTACTTTATTAAAAATAATGAGGTTAATAAAAACTTTAGTGTATTATTAAGTAGAAATAGTAGTGCGAAAGAAATATTGGAAGAAAAAGAATTATTATCATCATATCCATATGGTAATATTTTGAGTAGTATTGAAAATTCATCAAATACTTCTGGTATATCATCAGATATAAAGTTTATAGATTTAGCATACTATCTTAATACTGATTATAAGACACCTATTTTAACTACTATTAAACTTGATAATGATAAATTAACTATAGATAATTTAGCTATATTTAAAAATAATAAAATAATATCATATTTAGATAATCAATATAATTTAGGTTATAATTTTATGACTGATAATATAAATCAAGCTATTATTAATTATAAATGTGATAATGATAAATATAGTTCAGTAAGATTAAATAATACTAATACTATTATAAGACCTAAAATAAAGAATAATAAACCATATATTAATATATATATAACTGGTGATATATATTTAATAGAAAATACTTGTAATAATACTAATACTGAAATTAGGAATAATACAAGTAAAGAAATTAATAATATTATAAGTAATGTTTTAGAATATTCTAAAGATAATATTAATACTGATATATTTAATATAGAAGAAATATTCTATAAATTTAAAAATAAATATTATAATAGTATTAATTTTAAAGATAAATATAAAGATATGAAATATAAAATAATTACAAGATTAGAAATGAGATGATATTTTGAAAAAGATAAAGATTAGTTCATATGGTATTATGATGTTAACATTCTTTTTATCTACATGTTTTTTTAATCCATTTATATCTAGTATTATTCTAAAAAAGTCATATAATGATTCTTGGATAAGTATAATTATTGGATTTATTATAGGTTTTATAATATTAAAATTATTTCTTAAACTTAACTTATTTAAAGATAAAAATATAATAGATACTAATAATAAAAATATATTTGGTAAACTATTTAATTTTATATTAATATTTATAATTATTATATTATCATCTACTATTCTTATTAAAACTACTACTTTTATATCTAATAATTATTTAAATAGTATGAGTGTAATATTAATAAGTATAATATCATTTATGGTTATAATATATGCAACTATTAAAGGTATAGAACCTATTGTTAGAACTAGTCAAATATTATTCTGTATAAGTATAATTATTAGTTTAATATATATTATTATGTTAATTTATTATATGGATATTACAAATATATTACCTATATTAAATCATAGTATTAAAGATATTATTATCTCTTCTATTTATTATTTAATATTTAGTTTATTACCTATATTAGTAATATTAGTAATACCAAGAAATTATATTAGAGATATTAAGAATTATAATAGAAGTATTACTCTTGGATATTTTATTGGTTTTATATATAATATTATTCTTGTATTATCTACTATTTTTATAGGTAATGATTTTGTAATAAAAAGTTTTGATTATCCAACATATTTTGTTATAAATGATATTAGATATTTTAATTTTATTGAAAGATTAGATAATTTCTTTACTATTCCACATATATTTAGTATATTTATGTTCTTAATTACTTCTTTATTATTTATTAATGAATTTATTAAGAATTTATTTAAAATAAAAAAAGATAATATCTATGTATTATCGATAATATCTTTAATTATAATTATTATATCTTTAACTTTTAGATTAATTATATAAAATATTAATATATTCAATGTCATATAAAGGTGAAGAAATCATAGATAAATTAAATATCATAACTTTTAAATTATGATATTTCTATTTAAATTATTATAAATCTTTTGATAGTTCTTCGATTACTTTTT